>JADGHD010000366.1 GCA_019689615.1 Frankia sp.
GCCGCGCCGCCAACCGGGCGGCGGGGTCACACCCCTGGGCTGGGCCCTGGCGAGCCGACCATCGGCCCGCCAGGGCCCAGGGCCGTCCCGGGCCGGGACCGAAACCCGCTGTCCAGGCGGTCCCGGCTGTCCTAGGGTGGCGGCATGAGCTGGCGACATTGATCCCGTAACGACCCTGCCCGGACCCGGCCGACGGGCCGCGCCGGCGACGGGCGGCGCCGGGCGTGGCGGGTTCCCGGGGCACGCCGGAGCGCGGCGCCCGAGGCGCCGCTGGCTCGGCGACTGTACCTGTACGCGTTCCTCGAGCAGTGCGTGCCGTTCTACCCGCTGTACGCGCTGCTGTTCGCCGACAGCGGGGTGTCACCGGCGAGGATCTCGGCGCTCTTCGCGCTGTGGTCGCTGACCGCGTTCGTGCTGGAGGTGCCGTCCGGGGTCTGGGCGGATGTCCTCTCCCGCCGCCGGCTGGTCGCCGCCGGCCCGGCGGTGGACGCGGCGGGGTACGCGCTGTGGGCGCTGGTGCCGACGTTCTGGGCGTTCGCCGCCGGGTTCGTGCTGATCGGGACCGGTGGCGCGCTGCGGTCGGGCGCCCTGCAGGCGCTCGTGCACGCCGAGCTCGACCGGGTGGGCGCGCCCGGCGCATACCCCCGGCTGATCGGCCGGTACCAGGCCGTGGGCAGCGTGTCCGCGCTGCTCGCAACGGCGCTCGCCGCGCCGCTCGTCGCCGCGGGTGGCTACGTCGCCGTCGCCGGTCTGTCCGTGCTCGCCCTGCTCGGCGCCGCTGCCGTCGGCGCGACGCTGCCCGAACCGCCCCGCACCGCCGCGGCCGGCGGCGCCGGTGGTGACGACGGCGACGACACCGGCCCTGGGTCGCACTGGGCGGTCCTGACGGCCGGCGTGCGGGTGGTGCGCGGGTCGGCGCCGGTGCGGCGGGCGTTGCTGCTGCTGGCCGCGCTCACGGTGGTGCCGGCGCTGGAGGAGTACACGCCGCTGCTCGCCCGGGACACCGGCGCCGGCGAGGCGACGGTGCCGCTGCTGGTCCTGCTGCTGGCCGCCGGCGCCGCGGCGGGCGGGCTCGCGGCCGGCCACGGCGGTGACCACCGGCTGGCGCCCGCGCTCGCCGTCGCCGCCGTCCTGCTCGGCGTCGGCGCGGCCAGCCGGCACCCGGCCGGGATCGTCGCCGTCGCCGCCGCGTTCGCCGTCTTCTTCTGGGCGCTCGCCCACGCCGACGCGAGACTGCAGGACCGGCTCGACGACGCCACCCGCGCGACCGTCACCTCCATGTCCAGCGTCGGCATGGAGGCCGTCTCCATCGCCACCTTCGCCGCCTACGCCGCGGGCTCCGCCTGGCTGCCCGCCGGCGCTCTGTTCGCCCTCGCCGCCCCGCCCTACCTGCTGCTCGCGGCGACCGCCGCCCGTGGCCGGCGCCGCTGACCGGCCCGCGGCCGGCCACGCACGGTCCTGCCATCGGCAACAGGCCGAGATCGGCGCTCGCGGCCCGGCGCAGCACGCCCACAGCCGACGTCGTGTGTGGCAGCGGCGCAAGGTAGGACGAACGGGGCGGGAACCGCGGAGTGGCCGCCGCGCCGCGCCCGGGCTGGCGACGGGCCGTCAGGCGACCACCGGCGCTGAGGGTTCCGCCGTCGCGGCCGACGCCGTGGCCGCCGGAGAGCGCGGTGCCCAGACCTCGAAGCCGCCCGCCAGGTATCGCCTCCTGGCGGCGGCGCGCATGATCTTCCCGCTGCTGGTCTTCTGTAGCCGCCCGGGCAGGGTGAGCACCAGATCGCCCAGGGCGAGGCCGTGCTCCCGTACGACCGCCGCCCGGATGGTGGCGGCCACGTCCGCCGGATCGGCGGTCTGCCGGCACGCGGCCCTGATCTCCTGCACGACGACGAGCTTCTCGCCGTCGGCGGCGGGAACCGAGAACGCGGCGCATCCGCCCGGCCGCAGCGCAGGGTGCGCCGACTGCGCCGTGTGCTCGATGTCCTGCGGATAGTAGTTCCGTCCGCGGATGATCACAATATCCTTGATCCTTCCCACCACGTACAGCTCGCCGTCCACCAGCACGCCGAGATCGCCGGTGCGCAGCCAGGGCCGCCCGGGCTCGTCCACGCACTCGGCCCGGAAGGTCTCGGCGGTCGTCGCCGGCCGCCGCCAGTAGCCCTGTGCCACCTGCCCGCCGGCGACCCAGATCTCCCCGACCTCGTCCGGGGCGCAGCGCCGTCCGGTCTCGGGGTCCACAATGCGGACCGTGTCCTCCGTCAGGGGAGCCCCCGACCCGACAAGCGTCCGGCCGCCACCCGCCGGAAAACCCACGGCCGGAACGTCGCGCTTCGGAAGCCGGACGAGGCGCCGGTGGCCGAGTGCCTCGGCGTCCACCTCGATCGTGCGCGGGCCACGCCCCCGGCGGCTGCCGGTCACGAAAAGGGTCGCCTCCGAGAGGCCGTAGCAGGGGTAGAGGGCCCGCCCGCTGAATCCGAACGGCGCGAACGTCTCGGCAAACCGGCGCAGCGTCGCGGGATGGATGGGCTCGGCGCCGTTGAAGGCGACCTTCCAGCAGCTCAGGTCGAGGTCCGGCAGGTTGCCGCGGGCGGCTCGGGCGACGCACGCGTCGAACGCGAAGTTCGGACCGCCGCTGGTGTGCGCGCGGTACCGGGAGATGACGGACAGCCAGAGCAGAGGCCACCGGATGAACGCCGTCGGTGACAGGAGGATGGCGGTCGCACCCAGGTAGAGCGGCTGCAGTACGTTTCCGATCAGGCCTTGGTCGTGGAAGAGTGGCGCCCAGCCGACCACAGTCGAGACGGAGTCGTGACCGAATGCCTGCTTGATCATCTCCTGGTTCGCGAGGAGGTTCCCGTGCGAGACCATGACCCCCTTTGGGGTGGCGGTCGAGCCGGATGTGTACTGCAGGAACGCGATCGAGTCCGGCGAGCAGGGCAGCGGGCGGAAGCCGCCCGCTCCCGTGCCGGCTGCCCCGGCGGCCTCGCTCCCCGTCAGCCCGCCTTCCGCCGGCTCGCCGTTCACCGCTTCGGTGTCCGTCATCCCACTGGCCGTTATTCCACTGTCCGGGCCGGTCAGCTCGTCCACCGCGAGCCAGGGCAGCGGGCCGGCGGCCGCCGCCAGCATCGGCCCGACGGTCTCGGCCATCGGGCCGATGCTCAGCACCGCGGCCGGCTCGCAGTCCCGTACGATCGCCCGGGTCGCCTCCTGGATCCGGTTCCCCCGCGGCGGGCTGACGGGGACCGCCACGACCTGCGCGTAGAGACAGCCAAAGTAGGCGACGATGAAGTCCAGGCTCTGTGGGAAGAGCAGCAGCGCCCGGTCACCTGGCCGGCAGTGCCGGGTCAGTGCGGCGGCCACGGCGAGCGCCCGCGCGTACAGGTCGCCGTAGGTGAGCACCGCGGTCTCCGTCTCGTGCTCGTCCACGAACACGAAGGCCCGCGTGCGGGGCTGGCGGACGGCGTGGCTCCGCAGCACCTCCGGGAGCGTTGTCTGTCCCACCTTCCGACCCTCCCTGCTCGTCTTCTCCGCCCGTCGCGCCCTGCCCGCGTGCCACCCGGGCTTGTCGTCTCGCGGGCGCTTCTTCTCGTCGGATGCCGACGTCAGACGCCGCTGGCCTGGGAGCGGCCCGGCGGTGCCGCGCCCGCGGGCAACCGCGCCTGTTGGTTATCCCGCCTGTTCACCGCAGCGCCTCGGTGATGCTCGCCGCTATGGCCGCGCGGTTGCGGTGGTGGAACAGGTGGTCGCCGGGAAAGGCGCGGACCGCGAAGGCCGCACTCGTCTGCTCCCGCCAGGCCTCGACATCGGGCAGGTCGACGAGCGGGTCCTCGGTCCCGAAGAAGACCGTGATCGGACAACCGAGCCTGGGCGCCGGGTGGTACTCGTAGTCCTCGGAGAGTTCCAGGTCGGCGCGCAGGAGCTGCAGGGCGTAGCGGCGGAACTCCGGGCTGCGGCCGGCTGGCCCCAGCGCGCCGCCCAGTTCCCCCAGCGCGGCGAGGAACTCCTCTTCCGTCATGCGGCGGATCGGCGGCCGGCGGCCGGGCCGCTGCGGCGCCCGGCGACCGGAGACGAACAGGTGCACCGGTGGGGTGCCCGCCGCGCTGAGCGCCCGCGCCAGCTCGAAGGTGAGGATCGCCCCCATGCTGTGGCCGTACAGCGCCAGCGGCCGGTCGGTCAGGCCGGCCAGGTACGGCAGCAGGGCGTCGACAGCGTCGCTGATCCGACGGAACGCGGGCTCCGCCGCGGCGTCCTCCCGGCCGGGCAGCTGGACCCGGACCGGCGCGATCGTCGACGGGAACAGGGCCAGCCATCTGGTGAAGGAGGTTGCGCCGGCGCCGGCGTGCGGGATGCAGACGAGCCGCACGGCGGCATCGGCGCGGGGCTCGAACCGCAGCCAGGCCCGGCCGGTCAGCTCGGCGCTCGTCACCTGTCACCCCGCACTGCTGTGACCCTGGGCCGCCTGCCCCTCGTAGCGCTGTCACCCCGAGCCGTGCCACCCTGAACCGCGACGGGCAGCCGCCGCAGGCCGCGGACGATGAAGCTGTGGTCCTGCCATTCGAGCCGCTCGCTCAGTGGCTCCAGCCGGCCGGCCCGCCGGTACAGGCACTCGAAGGCGACCTCGGCCTGCAGCTCGGCCAGCATCCCGCCCAGGCAGCCGTGCATCCCGTGGCCGAAGGCGAGGTGCCCGTGTGCGCCCCGGGTGATGTCGAACACATCCGGGTGGTCGAACACCGCCGGGTCGCGGTTCGCGGCGCCGAGGCACAGCAGTACCTGGTCGCCCGCCCGCATCCGCGTCCCGGCGATCTCGATGTCGCGGGTGGCGACCCGCCTGGTCATCTGGAGCGGGGCGTCGTATCGCAAGGCCTCGTCGATCGCGGCGCCGACAAGGCCCGGCCGGCGGCGTAGCAGGTCGTCCTGGTCCGGGTGCCGCAGCAGCGCGAGCAGGCCGTTGCCGATGAGCGCGCAGGTGGTCTCGTTGCCGGCCACGAAGCACATCACACAGACGAAGACGACCTCCTCGTCGGAGAGCCGGTCGCCGCTGGCCGTCCGCGCGGCGAGCAGCCGGCTGACCAGGTCGTCGCCCGGCCGGGCCTGGCGGTCGGCGACCACCTCGGCGAGGGCGTCGGCGAAGGTCCCGACTACCTCGGACACCCGCGCCAGGTCCGCGGCCGTCATGAGCCCGGGCTCCAGCAGGCACCGGATGTCGTGCGTCCACGTGCCCACCTGCTCGCGCAGGTCGCCAGGCAGCGCCATCCAGTCGCACATGACCGTGAGCGGCAGCGGCGCGGCGAAGTCGGCGACGGCGTCCATGCCACCGTCGTCCCAGGCTTGCTGGGCGAGCCGGTCGGCGATCCGGTTGACGCGGGGACGGAGCTCGGCCACCGCCCGGGCGGTGAACACCCGGTTCACCAGGGCGCGCAACCGCGCGTGGTCCGGGTTGTCGGTGAAGACGAGCGACTTGTGCCCCAGCCGCACGATCTGCTCCACCCCATCCGGAGCCACGCCCTCC
>JADGHD010000367.1 GCA_019689615.1 Frankia sp.
GGCCGGGGCTGATCCCGTCAGCCCCGGCCCGGCGGCGGGGCCGGACACGCGACCGGAGGGGGAGATCGCGTGACCGGCTCACCGCCGACCCGGGGGTACAACGCTGTCCCGCCGGGTGGCGAGCGGACTCCTGGGGGAAGGGCCGCCGCAGGTACGAAGACAGGAGCAGGGAGCGGGCGGAGCGAGCGGGGCACGCTCCTGGCGACGGCGCCGACGGCGTCGCCTACTGGCTGGCCGGTCCCGCCGCCTCCCGGGCCGGTCCGGGGCAGGAACCGACGGGGCAGGCGGGGCCGGCGTACCTCGGGCCGCTGGTCAGCGGCCGGGCGGGGCTACAGGACGCGGCCGACCTTGTAGTTGGTCGTCCAGATCGTGCGCAGCTGCACGGTCTCCCCGGTCTGGGGCGCGACCCACATCTTGCCGTCGCCGGCGTAGATGCCGACGTGGTAGATGCTGTTCTCGCCGCCAAAGAAGATCAGGTCGCCTGGCTCCTTGTGCGACGGGTCGATGTGCAGCGTGGCGTCGTACTGGGCCTGCGCGGTCCGCGGAAGGTAGCGGCCGAGCTGCTTGTAGACGTACTGCACGAGCCCGGAGCAGTCGAAGGAGTTCGGGCCCTCGGCGCCGTAGACGTACGGCTTGCCCTGCTGCAGCGAGGCCAGGTAGACGACCTTCTCGCCCAGCGTGCCGTTCGAGGGGGCGATGACGGTGGGGGAGGAGACGGACCGGACGGCCGGACGCTCGCGGACGTGCAGTGTGCCAACTTGCTCGGCGGTGGCGGACTGCAGCTTGTCGGTTCCGTCAAACACCGCCGTGATCTGCGTGGTGGTGAGCACGCGGGCGGTGTAGGAGGTGAAGCCCTCGTTGTTGGTGTGCAGGTGGAGGAAGGTGGCAAAGCCGGTTGGGAGCTTTACCTGTACCTTCACCAGCTGGTTGGGGATCGGTTCCTTGGTTTCCTCGTTGTAGAGGCGGAAACCGATCTCGACTGGCTCGTCGGCGTAGACGGTGACGTCGGGATTCGTGATCTCCAGAGCGACGTCCGTCTTGCCGGTCAGGGCCGGCGCGGTCTCGGAATCACTGACGCTCGCCGAACCAAGGGCCGCAGCGAAGCTCGCGGGCTTGACGACCGCGCTGCCCGACCCGCCGGCCGGGGCTCCGAAAGCGCTGGCCAGGGCAAGACCGCTGGTGACAGAAGAGTCATCACCCCAGGCCTCGGCCGCGGGATCGGCACAGCCGGCGAGGGCGACTCCGGAAACGGCGACGGTTCCTGTGGTGACGGCGGCGACCGCTGCGCGGGCTTTGACTTTGGCGGCACCGGAGGGACCGCGGTGGCGACCACGGCTGGTTCCAGGCCGAAGGTCGGTATGCCACTGCACGGAGGGCGCAGACAAGTGCGTTTCCTTCCCGTACGCCTGCGAGGTGAGCTGTCGGGTTCGGGCTGGGCTGCCCGGCTCGCCGTGCGACCTTCACACGGCGGGCTTCACCCCTAGGCCGGCGCCGCGGTTCGGTGCCGGCCGGTTGGAGGTGGTTCCCCCGCTCCTGCCCGTGGTGACGACTCGGAGGGGACACCGGGACCGCGGGCAGGATTCGGCGTTCGGTCCGGTGTTGGGTCGTGACGTCGCGAAGGAGACTAGTCCACTCGGAGGATGGGGTAAACCTGGGTCTCCTCTGTTACGTACGGTACTTGCGGAGCTGTCGGAAGCCTGCCGGTAAAACGCTCTGTCGTTTCTGGCGTTGCGTAGTGCCACATTGTGGCGCGGACTCCCTTGGTCGGCCGTGCTCGCATCGATGGGTAAGCACTTCGAGTAGTCGCAACACTACGTGCTGATTCGGTGATGGCGGGAATATGTGACGCCAGTATCACTCTGCGTGAGTAACTGGCGGGATGTATCCCGGGTCACACCGTATGCCCGGATCCAGTACGACTATGCCTAGTAGGCCAATCTGGTCGGCCCGAAGGCGGCAACCTCTGCGATGGATCGCTGTTCGCCGCTCATCTTGCGAGGTCAGCTCATCTCCAGGACCGGCAGCCATCCGGATCTGGGCGTGGCCTCTGCCGCTCGCCGGGCTCGCCACCCCCACCGATCGATGCCTGGCCGTCAGCGAGGTGTGACCCACCCTGGTTTCGTGATCCAGCCGTTGTCGCCGCCCGGTGGCGCCCGGGGTCATCGATCCGCGGCGACGTCGGCCGTCGGCCGCCGAGCCGCCCGGCAGCGCGAGGCACGACAGGCTGGCCGCCTCGCCGCGGGAACGGCCTCAGATCCGCGGGCGGCGGACGCGTCTGGACAGGAAGCCGGACCGTTCCAGCACCTGGACCTCGATGTCCAGCTCGATCACTTCGCGCGGCAGCGTGCGGTAGGTCGCGCGCATCGCCTCGACGGCGGCGCGCGCCCGCTCCGCGAGCTCGTCCAGCGCGTGCTGGCGCTGGCGCATCCTGGCCCGCTCCTCCTGGATCGTGCGGACCGTCTCCTCCTGCCAGCGCCGGGTGTGCATGAGGTGCTCGCTGGCGTCCGCCGCCTGCTGCTTGGCGTCCTCAAGCTGGGTCAGTAGCTGGTCGAGCTGTTCGAGCCGGCGCACCAGCTCCGCCATCAGGTCGCCGCGCAACGGCAGACCGGACACCCGGAGTACTCCGGGGACCTCCGCGAGGATCGGGGGACTCGATTCCACGGGAGCCCCAGCCGGGCCGGTGGAGTCGAGTGGGTCGGCAATGTCCGACACGGTTCGTAACGGTAGCCCAGACAGGACCTGGCTCGTGCCCGGATGGGCTGTCTTGCCTGTGACGCTCAATAAGCGGTCAGAGCCACCCGTTACGACGGAACGCCCGGTGCAGCACGACGCACAGCACTACCATGACCGCGATCGTGACACCGAAGCCCCAGCTCTCATCGGCCCACGGGATGTACTCGAAGTTCATGCCGTAGATGCCCGCGATCGCCGTTGGCACGGCCGCGATGGCCACCCAGGCGCTGATCCGGCGCATGTCCTCGTTCTGGGCGATCGTCACCTGGGTGAGCGTGGCCTGCAGGATCGAGGTGAGCAGCTCGTCGGCCTGGGACACCCGGCTGACGGCGTGATCTAGATCACTGACCACCTCGCGTAGCTGCCGGCGCAACCGGACCGGGACCAGCGGCGAGCCGCCCTGCGGCTCGGCCAGCGCCCGCAGTGGCTCGGCCAGCGGTGTCACCGCGTGCTTGAGCTCCAGGACCTCCCGCTTGAGCTGGTAGATCTTGCCAGGCGCCGGCCGCCGGCCCGGGTCGAAGACCAGCGCCTCCGCCTCGTCGATGTCCGCCGTGAGCTGCTGGGCGGCGGCGAGCTGGCGGGCGACGACCCGCGAGCACACCGCCGTGAGCACGCCGGCCGGCCCGTGCCGCAGCAGGGCTGGGTCGGTGCGCAGCTCGTCGCGCACCGGGCGCAGGTCGCCGTGCTTGCCGTGGCGGATCGTGACCACGTACCGGTCGCCAAGCAAGATCGAGATCTTGTCGGTGTCGATGAGCTCGGAGTCGTCCCGCAGCTCGCCGTCGCGCACGTACTCGGCCGTCCGCAGGACCAGGAAGACCGAGTCGGCGGCCAGCTCGACCCGTGGCCGGCCGGACGGCTGGCCTGCCTCGTGCACCGCCAGCGGGTCCAGCTGGTAGGCCTCGGTGAACGCGGCGAGCAGCCGCCCGTCCGGCTCGACCAGCCCCAGCCAGACGAACGCGTCCGACTGGGTGCGGGCGAAGGCGAGCGCCTCGTACGGGTCGCCGGAGTAGTCCAGCGGCGCGCCGTTCTGGTAGACCTCGCAGCCGAAGGGCCCGGCGCTCTTCGACACCGGCGGGCGTGGCCGCCGGCGCGCCTTCCGCCCGTTGCGCACCAGCGATACCGGGCGGATCAGGCCCTCGGTCAGCCGGGTGAGCCCACCGGCGACACCACCCATTCCGCCAGCATTCCCGCCGGTACCGGCGCTCCCACCCCCGTCGCGGCCGCCCTTGCCGGTACCGCCGTTGCCGCCGGAGCGTGCGGCGGTCCGGCCGTCGTCAGCCGCCGTACGCCCGTTGGCAGCGTCGTCTGGGCCATCGCCGCTGGTTGGCACCGTCCCGCTCACCGTTCTCTCCTGCCGGTCCCTATCCCCGAGTGCGCCGCGAGTTCGCGACATCCGCACAGATACTGCGCCGACGCGCCGGGCTTTATACGTTGGCCTTGGACAGATCCGGTTTCCGGAACGCCGATTTCTGTCCGCGCGCACTCGCCCCGTCGGGCTGGCCCGGCCGAGGGGTCAGGGGTGCCGGCGCCCACGGCCGCGGCGCCGCGACGACACCGGCCGGCCACGTCCGGCCGGTGGGCATGTCACTTCCACATGCGGGCGGCAGACCAAGGAGGAGCGGATGGGCGAGGCGCGGACGGTCGAGGTCCGGGTACTGCGGGTCTTCGCCAACCGGGACGGTTCGGCTGGCAACTTCCTCGGCGTCGTGCTCGACGCCGCCCGGTCGGTGCCATCGCCCACCGAGCGGCTGGCATTGGCTCAGGAGCTCGGGTTCTCGGAGACGGTGTTCGTCGACGACCTGGAGAAGGCCGAGGTGCGGATATTCACCCCGAGTGGGGAGATCCCGCTCGGCGGGCACCCGCTGATCGGCACGGCCTGGCTGATCGGCCGGGAGCGCGGCGGCCACCCGGCGCTGCTGCGCCCGCCGGGCGGCGACGTGACCAGCTGGCGGGACGACAACGGGGTGTGGATCCGCGGCCCGCTCGCGGCCACGCCGCCCTGGTGGCACGAGCGGCTGGGCTCGGCGGCCGACGTCGAGGCGATCGAGCTGCCGGTGCCGGCGGCGCAGGACCTCGTGCAGGTGTGGGCGTGGATCGACGAGCCGGCCGGGCAGGTGCGCGCCCGGGTGTTCGCCGCCCGGCTCGGGATCGCCGAGGACGAGGCGTGCGGGTCCGCGTCGATGCGGCTGGCGGCGGCGCTCGGCCGGCGGCTGACCATCCGGCACGGCGCGGCGTCGCTGGTGCACGCCAGGCCAGGCCCGCCGGGCTTCGCCGACGTCGGCGGCCTGGTCGTCGACGACTCGGTGCGGACCGTCGAGCTGCCCTGGCGGGACAGTGGCTGACCGGCCAGGGCCGGATCAGGCCTGCGGGCGCGCGGCGTCGGCCGGCTGGGCCGTCGGCGGCAGCGTCCAGCCGCCCTCGGCGAGCTCGCCGTCGGGGCTGACGACGGCCCAGTCGACCACCCGGTTCGCCGGCACGGTCGCCGGCCGGCCCATCCGGACGTGCGCCAGCGCGGGATGCACGGCGTCGTTGAGCCAGCGGCCCCGCAGCTGCGACGGCACCGGCCACGCGGTGACCAGCACCCAGGGCAGCTCGGGCTCGTCGCCGCCGGGGACGGGCAGGTGGTCCCGGACGAGCAGGTGACCAAGCGGCGGGAGCTGGCCGCGCAGGAAGCGCTGGCGGATCCGGGCGAGCTGGGCGCGGGCCAGGGCCACCGCGGCCGGGTCT
>JADGHD010000368.1 GCA_019689615.1 Frankia sp.
ACGCCGGCCCCGCCCCCCGGGGCAGCCCGGCGTGGACAGGCCCGGCCCCGCCCACCACCCGGGAGCAGGACAGACCCGGCGCGCACCACGGTGTGCGCCCCCCGTCGGCACAACCCCGGGCTGACGGGCTCGGTGGTGCTGGCCGAGCGCGCCATCGGGCGGACGGGGCGGGGTGCTGCCGCTGCTGACAAGCTGGACCAGCTCATCCGGAAAGTGTCGGTATCGGGACAGGCCTGCGACCGAGAGTAGCAGCGGGAGGGGTCCCGTACCGGGCGATCCGCCGTTCTGCCCGCCGACCTCGTGCGAAGCGGACCACGGCGTGGCAGGGTTGCGGAAGCGCGGGCGGGGCGACCGCCCAACACGACGCCAGCACAGGTGGCGCCGGACACTCTGACCCTCAAGTTACCGAACAGTACGAGTAGGCTACGCCCCGTCCCTGGAGCCTGAGGAGGAGCTGTAGTGAGAATCGCGATCGGTCTGGCGATCACGGCGATCGCCCTCGCGGTGGCCGGAAGGCGATTCTTCTGGCTGTTCCGCCTGATCAGGAGCGGCCAGCCAGCCCAGGGCCGGCTCGATGGTCTGCCCACCCGGATCTGGACCGAGATCGCCGAGGTCGGCGGCCAGCGCAAGCTGCTGAAGTGGTCCGTTCCCGGCGTCGCGCACGCGCTGACGTTCTGGGGCTTCACGATCCTGCTGCTGACGATCATCGAGGCCTACGGCGCTCTGTTCGACCATGACTTCCACATCCCGCTGTTCGGGCACTGGGCGGCGATCGGCTTCCTCGAGGACTTCTTCGCGGTCGGCGTGCTGGTCGGCCTTCTCGCGTTCACGATCATCCGGCTGCGCAACGCCCCCAAGCGGCTGGAGCGCGAGTCCCGGTTCTACGGCTCGCACATCGGCCCGGCCTGGGTGATCATCGGCATGATCACCGGCGTGATCGTGACCCTGCTGATCCTGCGGGGCGCCCAGTTCAACGCGGGCACGCACCCGCAGGGCGACACGCCGTGGGCGTTCGCCTCCTGGCTGGTGGCGCAGCCGCTGTCGGTGTGGTCGGCCGAGACCAACGAGCACATCGAGACCGCGTTCCTGCTGATCAACATCGCGATCATCATGGGCTTCCTGGTGCTTGTGGCCTACTCCAAGCACCTGCACATCTTCCTGGCCCCGATCAACGTCATCCTCAAGCGGCAGCCGAAGGCTCTCGGGCCCCTGGGCACCACGCCGGACATCGAGAAGCTGATGGAGGAGGACGATCCGGTCGTCGGTGCCGGCAAGGTCGAGGACTTCTCCTGGAAGGCGATGCTCGACTTCGCGACCTGCACCGAGTGCGGCCGCTGCCAGAGCCAGTGCCCGGCGTGGAACACGGGCAAGCCGCTGTCGCCCAAGCTGGTGATCATGGACCTGCGCGACCACCTGTTCGCGAAGGCTCCGTACCTGCTGGCTGGTGACACGGCCGAGGAGCGCGAGGCCGCGCTCGCGACGCTGGCCGAGAAGAAGGGCGACTCCGCGGACGGCGCCCCGTCGCACACCGTGCACCACGTGCCGGAGTCCGGCTTCGGCCGGGTGCCCGAGCCGGGCGCCGCGCAGGTCGAGCGGCCCCTGGTGGGCACCGCCGACGAGGGCGGCGTCATCGACCCCGACGTGCTCTGGTCGTGCACGAACTGCGGCGCCTGCGTCGAGCAGTGCCCGGTGGACATCGAGCACGTCGACCACATCGTCGACATGCGCCGTTACCAGGTGATGATCGAGTCGGCCTTCCCGTCCGAGGCCGGCGTCATGCTGCGCAACCTGGAGAACAACGGCAACCCGTGGGGCGTCTCGCCGCGCAGCCGCACCGAGTGGACCGAGGGCCTGCCCTTCGAGGTCCGGGTGATCGGCGAGGGCGAGGAGATCCCGGAGGACGTCGAGTACCTCTACTGGGTCGGCTGCGCCGGTGCCATCGAGGACCGGGCCAAGAAGGTCTCCCGGGCGTTCGCCGAGCTGCTCGACATGGCCGGGGTCTCGTTCGCGATCCTCGGCTCGCAGGAGTCCTGCACCGGTGACCCGGCCCGCCGCCTGGGCAACGAGTACCTGTTCCAGGAGATGGCGAAGGCCAACATCGAGCTGCTCAACGAGACCAAGGTCAAGAAGATCGTCACCACCTGCCCGCACTGCTTCAACAGCCTCTCGCGGGAGTACGCGGCGCTCGGTGGGAACTGGGAGGTCGTGCACCACACCCAGCTGCTCGGCCGGCTGGTCGAGGAGAAGAAGCTGGTGCCGATCAGCCCGGTCGAGTCGTCGGTGACCTACCACGACCCGTGCTTCCTTGGCCGGCACAACAAGGTCTACACGCCACCGCGGGAGATCCTCGAGGCCATCCCCGGCATCCGCGGGCAGGAGATGCACCGCTGCAAGGACCGCGGCTTCTGCTGCGGCGCGGGCGGCGCGCGGATGTGGATGGAGGAGAAGCTCGGCAAGCGGATCAACATCGACCGGATGGAGGAGGCGCTCGGCCTCGACCCGGACGTCGTCTCCACCGCCTGCCCGTTCTGCATCGTGATGCTGAGCGACGCGGTCACCGAGAAGAAGCTGGCCGGCCAGGCGAAGGACAGCCTCGAGGTGCTCGACGTCTCCCAGCTGCTGGCGCGTTCGCTGGCGCCGGCCGGTGCCGGCGCGGCCAACGCGGCTCCCGCCGACGAGGCCCCGGTCTCGCCGGCCGGCTGACGGCAACGGCGCCGGGGCCGGTTCCCGGCCGCCAGGGGCCCGCTCCCGCCGCTCGGGAGCGGGCCCTACTCGTTCTCGGTGGCGCGGCTGCCCGGTGGGTGGACGAAGAACCGCGGCTCGCGGTGCAGCGGCTGGCGGGGCTGCTCGGTGGGCGGGCAGGCCGGGATCGGCAGGCTGACCGGCCGGCCGGGCTCGACCCGGAACCGCTCGCCGTAGTGGGCGAGCTCGATCGCCTCCCCCTCCTGCACGGTGTAGGTGGCCTGGGCGCCGGTGACCTCGACCCGCAGGTGCCGGCCGCGCACGCACAGGCCGAACGCCAGCCGGGACAGGCTCTCGGACAGCCGCGGGGCGAACGACAGCAGCTCGCTGTGGTCGCGCAGCCCGCCGAAGCCCTCGACCAGCGCGATCCAGGTGCCGGCCAGCGAGGCGATGTGCAGCCCGTCGCCGGTGTTGCGCTGGATGTCCCGCAGGTCCATCAGCGCCGCCTCGCGCAGGTAGGCGTGGGCCAGCGCGAGGTGGCCGCACTCGGTGGCGAGCACCGCCTGCGGCGCGGCCGACAGCGACGAGTCCCGGACGGTCAGCGCCTCGTAGTAGGCGAAGTTGCGCACCTTCTGCTCGTGGGTGAACGCGTCGCCGCGGCGCTGCATCGCCAGCACGAGGTCCGCCTGCTTGACCACCTGCTTGCGGTACAGGTCGAAGTACGGGAAGTGCAGCAGCAGCGGGTACTGCTCCGGGCGGGTGTTGGCGAAGTCCCAGATCTCGTGCCCGGTGAACCCGTCTGCCTGCGGATGCACGCCGAGGTGCTCGTCGAACGGGATGTACATGTCCTCCGCGGCGTCCCGCCACGACGCCGTCTCCTCGGCGTCGACCCCGAACTCGTTGGCCCGCTCGGGGTGGCGCCTGGCGGCGTCGGCCGCCGCCCGCAGGTTCCGCTGGGCCATCAGGTTCGTGTAGACGTTGTTGTCCGTGATCGCCGAGTACTCGTCCGGCCCGGTGACGCCGTCGATCCGGAACCGCCCGTCCAGGTCGTGATGGCCGAGCGAGCGCCACAGCCGGGCCGTCTTGACGAGCAGCTCCAGGCCGACGGCCTCCTCGAACGCGTAGTCCTCGGTGATGTGCACGTAGCGGGCGACCGCGTCGGCGATGTCGGCGTTGACGTGGAACGCGGCAGTGCCGGCCGGCCAGTAGCCGGAGCACTCCTCGCCGTTGATCGTCCGCCAGGGGAACGCCGCCCCCCGCAGGTTGAGCAGCCTGGCGCGCTCCTCGGCCAGCGGCAGCGTGGAGTGGCGCCAGCGCAGCGCGTCCGCGGCGGCCGGCGGCACGGTGTAGGTCAGTACCGGCAGCACGTAGGTCTCGGTGTCCCAGAAGGCGTGGCCGTCGTATCCCGGCCCGGTCAGGCCCTTCGCCGGGATCGCCCGCCGCTCGGCCCGGGCACCGGCCTGCAGCACGTGGAACAGCGCGAACCGGACCGCCTGCTGCACCTCGGCGTCCCCGTCGACCTCGACGTCTGCGCGCTTCCAGAACGCGTCCAGGTAGTCCCGCTGCTCGGTGAGCAGCCCGTCCCAGCCGGTCTGCCTGGCCGCGAACAGCGCCGCCGCCGCCTGGTCGCGCAGCGCCGGCAGCGACCGCTGCTGCGACCACCCGTACGCCAGGAACTTCACGATCCGCAGCCGCTGGCCGGGCTGCAGCACGGCGGTGACGGTGACCCGGCCGGCGTTCGGCTCGCTCTCCGAGGCCACCCCGATCGTGCTCGGCCCCTCGATGATGTGGTCCATCGCGGCGGCCACCCGGATCTCGCTGTGCCGGGTCACGTGCACCAGCTCGACCAGGGTGCTGCGGGCCAGGTGCAGCTCGGGGACGAGCGGCGAGTCGAGCACGGCCGCCGCCCGCGGGTCGCCGCGGTGCGCGGGCAGGGTCTCGTTCGCGACCAGCTCCGACTGGACCACCACCCGGGCCGGGTCGCCGATCGGCTCGACCTCGTAGCAGATCGCCGCGACCGCCCGCTGGGAGAACGAGACCAGCCGGCGCGAGACGATCTTCGTGAGCTGGCCGGTCGGCGACTCCCACACCGCCTCCCGCAGCAGCACGCCCTGGCGGAAGTCGAGCGAGCGGTGGTGCGAGCGCAGCTCCCCGTAGCGGACGTCGAACGGCTCGTCGTCGACCATCAGCCGGATCAGCTTGCCGTTGGTCACGTTGATCACGGTCTGGCCGGACTCCGGGTAGCCGTAGCCGGCCTCCGCGTACGGCAGCGGGCGCAGCTCGTGCACCGAGTTCAGGTAGCTGCCCGGCAGGCCGTGCGGCTCCCCCTCGTCGAGGTTCCCGCGCAGCCCGATGTGCCCGTTGGACAGGGCGAACAACGACTCCGAGCGGGCCGGGTCGAGCATGTCGAGGCCGATCTCCCGCAGCCCCCACGGGTCGACCACGTAGGTCGCGGCGGCGTCGCTCATCGCGCACCCACACGCTGCCGCAACCGTGGCCGCCGGCGCGCGCCGGCCACGGCGCCCCGGTTGTTCCGGTCCGCCGGCGCACCGGCCGTGCCCGTGGCGGTCCCGGCCGGCGGGCCCTCGTCGGACAGCAGCTCGGCGAGGTCGTGGACGACGACGTCCGCGCCGTGGGCGCGCAGCGCCTCGGCGTGGCCGCCACCGACCCGGTCCACGCCAACCACGTAGCCGAAGCCGCCGGCCCGCCCGGCGGCCCCCCCCGCCGCCGCGGCCGGGGACCCCCCGGCGCGGCCCGGCCGG
>JADGHD010000369.1 GCA_019689615.1 Frankia sp.
GCCCCCCGGGCCCCCGCCGCCCCCGGGGGGGCGCCCCCGGGCGCCGCGCCGCGGGGGGCCGGACCGCGTGTGCCCGGCCGCCATGGAAGCTGGCCGGCCGGGCGAGACAGGTTAGCGGGTGACCGTGGTCAGCGAGGCGAAGTCCTGGAAGTCCCGGACGCCCTCGATGCCCCACTCCCGGCCCCAGCCCGAGGCCTTGAAGCCGCCGAACGGGGCGCGGTTGTCGACCACGGTGGCGCCGTGGCCGTTGACCCAGCGGTAGCCGGCGCGCAGCCGGCGGGCGACCGCGCGGCCCCGCTCCTCGTCGGCGCTCCAGACCGAGGCGCCAAGGCCGGCCCAGCCGGTGTTCGCGGCCGCGACGGCGTCGTCGACGTTGTCGAACGGCATGATCGGGATGCTCGGGCCGAACTGCTCCTCGGTGACGATGCCGAGCGACGGGTCCGGGTCGAGCACCAGGCTCGGCCTGATGAAGTGGCCGTCCGCCAGCTCCGGGTCGTCCGGGAGCTCGCCGTGCTCGCGCACGTCGGCGCCGGTGGCCTTCGCCTCGTTCACCAGCCCGGCGACGAAGTCGCGCTGGCGGGCGTGGTGCAGCGGGCCCATCGTGGTGCCCTCGGCCAGGCCGTGGCCGATCCTGGCCCGGTTCAGCCGGTCGGTCAGCGCGTCCACGACCTCGTCGTAGCGGGACCGGTGCACGTAGAGCCGCTTGGCCGCCATGCAGATCTGGCCGGTGGTGGCGAAGACCGAGTCGTACAGGTGGTCGAGCGATGGGTCGTCGAGGTTGGCGTCGTCGAGGACGAGCAGCGGGTCGTTGCCGCCGAGCTCCAGGGTGACCCGGGTGAGGGTGGAGGCGGCCATGGCGGCGATCCGCTTGCCGCCGGCGACCGAGCCGGTGAAGCAGACCTTGGCGACGTCCGGGTTGGCGACCAGCGGGGTGCCGATGACGGCGTCCTCGCCAGTGATGATGTTGAGCACGCCCGGCGGGAGGGCGGCCGCGATCCGCTCCACCGCGACGACCGTGGCCAGCGGGGCGGTCCTGGGCGGCTTGACCACGACGGTGTTGCCGGCCAGCAGCGCGCCCGGCAGCGAGGCGCCGAGGATGGCCAGCGGCCAGTTGAACGGCAGGATGATCGTGACGACGCCGAGCGGGAGGCGGTGCACCTCGCTGTCGTAGGGCGGCGCCGTGTAGGTGACCGGCTCGTCGACCTCCGGCGCGAGCTGCTCGGTCATCTGCAGCAGGAACTTCAGGCCGAGCGCGTCGCCGAACGACTCGCCGAAGATCTTGCCGTTCTCCAGGGTGAGCACCCGGGCGATCTCGTTGAGGTGGGGATCGTTGGTGGCCGCCGCGGCCGAGATCATCTTGGCGCGCTCGACGGCGGACAGCGACGACCAGGCGGGGAATGCGGCCGCGGCCGCGGCGACGGCGGCGAGTGCCTGCTGCTCGGTCGCGGCCGCGGATTCACCGATCACCAGGCCGGGACGGGCCGGGTCGATGATCGGGAGATAGCCCTCCGCGGCGTGCGCCTCGCCGCCGATGAACAGGCCCGTGCGTACTAACTCTGGCGCATCCACAGACGTGGTCATGGCCGTCAGTCTCAGCGGGCGTTCACGGGATTGTCAACACAGTCGTCGGAGAAAATGGCAGATGAGCGGGCCACAAGACCGTTGATGACGCTATAGTCCCCAGCCACGGCCGCCCTGCCGCCCGCCCCTGTGCCGGCCGGCTGGCCGCCAGCGCCAGCCCCGGCCCGCGCCCGGCCGCCAGCCCGGGCTGCCCGCGCCCGGGGCCGGGCCCGACGCCCGGACCGCGGATCACGGCGGTGTGGCGCGGCCCACGCGCGTCGTATCGAAACACAGTCACCACCCCAGCACAGGCCCTCAGCAGCACAGGCAGGACCCGGCACGGGCTGTGCCGGGCGCGCTGCCCAACGTCAACGACCAGCTGGGCGGGACGTGCGGACCAGGCCGGCCGCTGCGCCGGTCCGGCTCGCCAGCCCGCGCCCAGCGGAGAGTGAGTGGCGGATGACCGTCGAAACACAGGGCGACACCCGCGAGGGGACCAGCGCGGCGGGCCCGGCCAGCCCGACCGTCCTGGACCGGGGCCGGCCGGCGAGCTCGGCCGACCTGCGCCGGCGGGCCGACTGGATCCGGCTCGGCACGATCGACCTCATCGAGCAGGCCGGACTCGGCCACTACTCGAGCACCTTCTCGTGCGCCGAGATCTTCGCGGTCCTCTACTACCACACGCTGCGCATCGACCCGGCCAACCCGGCGTGGCCGGACCGCGACCGACTTCTGCTCGGCAAGGGGCACGTGGCCACCGGCCTGTGGCCGGTTCTCGCCGATCTCGGGTTCTACCCGAAGGACTGGCTGCGCCAGTTCGGAAAGCTCGGCTCGCCACTGAACGACCACCCGAACATGCGGCTCGCCCCCGGGATCGACTTCAGCTCCGGGTCGCTCGGCCACAACCTGTCGGTCGGCGTCGGGATGGCGCTCGGCGGCCGGCTGGCCGGCCGGGACTACCGGACGTTCGTGCTCACCGGTGATGGCGAGCTGCAGGAAGGCCAGGTGTGGGAGGCCGCGATGGCGGCCAGCCACTACCGGCTGGGCAACCTGGTCGCGATCGTGGACGCCAACGGCTTCTCCGGCGGCGGCCCGACCTCGGCGGCGATGAACATCGAGCCGCTCGCCGACCGGTTCGCCGCCTTCGGCTGGCGGGTCAGCGAGATCAACGGCAACGACGTGGACGCGCTGGTGGAGACGTTCGACGCGCTGCCCGACCCGTCCGGCGAGGCACCCGTCTGCGTGATCGCCCGCACCCGCAAGGGCCACGGCGTCTCGCTGTTCGAGCAGGCGCCGCAGGCCTGGCACCTCGGGCTGCTCAGCCCAGAGCAGAAGGCCGAGGTCGTCGCCGAGATCTCCGGGAGGATGGCATGACCCAGCCGGCAGAGCAGGGCCAGGCGTCGAGGACCGACGGCCCGAAGATGGTCGACGTCTTCTCGGACGTCGACATCGACACGGCGCTGGCCACCAACCCGGCCGGCGTCGCGATCGCCGCGATGGCCGACGAGGACCCGGCGATCCTCACCCTCACCGCCGACCTCGGCAACGTGCTCAACGAGTTCCGGGAGCGCCACCCAGACCGCTACATCGAGCTCGGCATCGCCGAGACCAACTCGATCTCGGTGGCCGCGGGGCTGGCGACCTGCGGCTTCAAGCCGTACGTCTACTCGATGTCGCCGTTCGGCATGCTCAAGTGCGCCGAGCAGATCCGCACCGACTGGGCGTACAACCACCTGCCGGTCCGCCTGGTCGGCCGGCTGACCGGCCTGGCGATGGGCCTGTTCGGCACCAGCCACCACGCGGTCGAGGACATCTCGGTGGCGCGGGCGATCACCGGGATGACCGTGGTCGCGCCGGCCGACGCCCAGTCGGCGGTGTCGCTGCTGCGCGCGACGGCGACGATGGCCGGCCCGGTCTACGTCCGCATCGCCGAGGACGCGAGCCCGGTCTACGACGAGCCGCCGGTCTACGAGTTCGGCCGCTGGCAGCGGCTGCGCGACGGCGCCGACATCGCGCTGATCGGGCACGGCATGGGGGTGGGGCTGGCGGTGCGCGCGGCCGAGCAGCTGGCCGGCTCCGGCATCGAGGCGCAGGTGTGGGACGCCGCCTACCTCAAGCCGCACGACGCCGACGCGGTGCTCGCCGCGGCGGCGACCGGCCGGATCGTCACGATCGAGGACCACAACGTCATCGGCGGCCTGACCAGCATCGTCGCCGAGACCCTCGGCCGGGCCGGGGTGGCGGCGCGCCTTGGCAGCGTGGCCGTGCCCGACGAGGACATCGAGGTCGGCGTCCCGGCCGACCTCTACGAGTACTACGGGATCAACGTGGCCGGCGTGGTCGCCCGGGCGGCGGAGCTCACCGGGCGGCTGTAGCCGCAACGTTGCGTGGTCGCGACGCGGCCGGCCGCGCCACCAGTCCCGCCGGGGGCTGGCGCGGCCGGCCGTCCGCCATGCCCGCGATCCGGGCCGCCGGCCGGCGCTGCCAGGCCGACAACCGCGACGCATGACGTAGACGCGGCCGTCATCTGTCCGTCGACCGTCGCGGGAACAAGTTCGTAACGTCCCCGCATGAGGTAGCTCACGGTGTTCAGCACTCGGAGGGGGCACGCGATGAGGACCATGGCAGCGGTCGTCCGGGAGACGGGCAAGCCGTGGGAGGTCACCGAGCTGGAGCTGGACGACCCTCAGCCCGGCGAGGTGCGGATCCGGTTCGCCGTCTCCGGCATGTGCCACTCCGACGAGCACATCCGCACCGGCGACGCCTGGGGCCGGCTGCCGATGGTCGGCGGGCACGAGGGCGCCGGCGTCGTCGAGGCGGTCGGCCCGGACGTGACCCGGGTCCGGGTCGGCGACCGGGTGGTCTGCTCGTTCATCCCCGCCTGCGGGACCTGCCGCTACTGCTCCACCGGCCACCAGAACCTGTGCGACCAGGGCGCGCAGATGCAGACCGGGCTGCTCGCCGACGGGACCGTGCGCTTCCACGACGACACCGGCGCCGACCTCGGCGGGTTCTGCATGCTCGGCACGTTCGCCCAGCGCTCGGTCGTCTCGCAGTGGTCGTGCGTGCCGCTGCCCGATGACATCCCGTTCGACGTGGCGGCGCTGGTCGGCTGCGGCGTGCCCACCGGCTGGGGGACCGCGGTCTACGCGGCCGGCGTGCGCGCCGGCGACACGGTGGTGGTGTTCGGCTCCGGCGGGGTCGGCACGAACGCGGTGCAGGGCGCGCGGTACGCCGGCGCCCGGTTCGTCGTGGTCGTCGACCCGGTGGAGTTCAAGCGGGAGAACGCCCTGCGCTTCGGCGCCACCCACGTCTTCGCCACCGCGGCCGAAGCCCAGGCCGCGGTCACCGAGCTGACCTGGGGGCAGGGCGCCGACCACGCGCTGGTCACGGTCGGGGTGCTGACCCCGGACGTGGTCGACGCGGCGGCCGAGATCGTCGGCAAGGGCGGCCAGGTGACGATCACCTCGGTCGGCCGGACCGGCGACAAGCACGTCCAGCTGGCCGCCAACGGCGCCCTCGTCGGCTACCAGCGGCGGATCCAGGGCCACGTGTTCGGGATGTGCAACCCGCTGTACGACATCCCCAGGCTGCTGCGCCTCTACCGCGAGGGCCGGCTGATGCTCGACGAGCTGATCACCCGCCGCTACCGGCTCGACGAGATCAACCAGGGCTATCAGGACCTCGATGACGGCAAGATCATCCGTGGCGTCATCGTGCACGACGACTGAGCCAGGTCCCGGTGGTGCGCGTGGCTCACCAGCTCTCCCGGGCGGTGGGGACGCGCCCGGGCGGCCCAGACGGCCCGGCTCGCGGGGCGGCGGGCCGGGTCTGCGCCGGCCCCGGCGGGCCGGCGGGGCGCCGGCCCTGGGGCGGATACAA
>JADGHD010000370.1 GCA_019689615.1 Frankia sp.
GCGCCAGATGTCGCCCTCGCCCCAGCCCGGGCCGCCCGGGCAGCCGCCCGCCCCGACGGCCGATGCCGGGCCAGCGCCCGCGGGACCGCCCGCGTCGGCGCCGGTCGCGCCGGGCCACCCAGCCCAGCCGCACGCCGGGAGCCAACCGGGCCAGGGGTCGTGGCCGCCGCCCGCCCCGCGGCCGGTGCCGCCGTCCGTGCCGGTGTCGCGCCCGCCAGTCGCCTCGCCCCCTGCGCCGCTGTCGGGACCGTCGGTCGCGCTGGTGCCCGGGCTGGTGCCGGAGCAGTCAACGGCCCCGCGGCCGGCGCCGGTGTCGCCGCCGCCAGCGGGGTTGCCGCCGCCAGCGGTGTCGCCTCCCGCGCCAACGCCGTGGTCGGCGCAGCCGCCGACCAGCCGGGGCCGCCATGTCGCCGGGCGCGGCCTGCACCCGTGGGCGGTGCTCTCGCCGCTGCTGTCCACGCTGTGGCTGTTCGGGGCCGGCAGCATCGCCGGGATCGTCCTCGGCCTGCGTGCCCGGGCGCGGATCCGGGCGTCGCGCCAGCGCGGCACCCGGCTCGCGCTCGCCGGGATAACCCTCGGCTGGGCGGGGCTCATCGGCACGGTCTTCCTGATCGTCCAGCAGGCTGGCGTCTGATCCGCCGGGCCATGCCGGCGCGCCCCAGCCGGCCGCGGCGGTGTGATATGCGGCATACCGCGTCCGCCCGGAGCGGCCCGCCGTGCCCTGCCGGGCGGCCGTTCGCGGCGGCCGGCGGACGCGTCCCGGTGAGCACGGTCACAGCCCGTTTCCGAGCGCCCGGGGCCGCGCGACCGCGTGACCGCTGGTAGACCCGGAGATGGGCAGGTGAGCCTGGCCGCGCGCGCGGGCCGGACGCGGCGCCGAACCGGGGCGCGTCGGCGCCGCCGCCGGTGACCGGGGCCGTCCGCACCCCGGTTGTGGGGGCCCGCTGCGTTGCTGTGGGCCAGCTCGCGTAACCGCGCGTCACGGCGGGTGTCTCAGTAGGCTCGCATCCGTTCCGTGCATCCCCTCACTGACCGCACCCGACTGGACGGACCGTGGATCTCTTCGAATACCAGGCGAAGGCGCTTTTCGCCGAGCATGGCGTCCCGGTACCCACCGGTAAGACCGCCACCACCCCCGACGAGGCCCGCGCGATCGCCGCGGAGCTCGGCGGCAAGGTTGTCGTCAAGGCACAGGTGAAGACCGGGGGCCGCGGCAAGGCCGGCGGCGTGAAGGTGGCCGACGGGCCGGACGACGCGTTCGCGAAGGCCAGCGCGATCCTTGGCATGGACATCAAGGGCCACACCGTTCATTCGGTGCTCGTCGAGCAGGCCAGCAACATCGCCGAGGAGTACTACGCCTCCTTCCTGCTCGACCGCGCGAACCGCACCTTCCTGGCGATGTGCTCGCGTGAGGGCGGCATGGAGATCGAGGAGGTCGCCGCCACCAAGCCGGAGGCGCTGGCCAGGATTCCGATCGACCCGCTGACCGGTGTCGACCTGGCGAAGGCCCGGGAGATCGCCGTCGCGGCGGAGCTGCCGGAGGCCGCCATCGACGGCGCCACCGAGCTGCTGGCGAAGCTGTGGGAGGTGTTCGTCAAGGCGGACGCCACCCTCGTCGAGGTGAACCCGCTGATCCTGACCGGCGACGGCCGGGTCGTCGCGCTCGACGGCAAGGTGACGCTGGACGACAACGCCGACTTCCGCCACCCCGAGCACGAGGCCCTCGTCGACATCGCCGCCGTGGACCCGCTGGAGCAGCGGGCCAAGGAGAAGGGCCTTAACTACGTCAAGCTGACCGGCGAGATCGGCATCATCGGCAACGGTGCTGGCCTGGTCATGTCGACCCTCGATGTCGTCACCTACGCGGGCGAGGAGTTCGGCGGGGTGCGCCCGGCCAACTTCCTCGACATCGGCGGTGGCGCGTCGGCCGAGGTCATGGCGAACGGTCTGGAGATCATTCTCAGCGACCCGTCGGTCCGCAGCGTCTTCGTCAACATCTTCGGCGGGATCACCGCCTGCGACGCGGTCGCGAACGGCATCGTCAAGGCGCTCGAGATGGTCGGCGAGGTGCGGACGCCGCTGGTGGTGCGGCTCGACGGCAACAACGCCGAGGAGGGCCGACGGATCCTCGCCGAGGCGAACCTGCCGGCGGTCCGCCCGGTGGACACGATGGACGGCGCGGCGAAGCTCGCCGCGGAGCTTGCCGCGGCCGCGGCCTGACGAATCAACCAGTGGCCAGCGAAGGCACGGTCACGGCCAGGACCGTGCCTCCCGCGGCTCGAAGTCGGGAAGGACACGCTCGCCATGGCCATCTGGCTTGACGAGAACAGCCGGGTTGTGGTGCAGGGCATCACCGGCTCCGAAGGCAGCAAGCACACCCGCCGGATGCTCGCCGCCGGCACCAAGGTGGTCGCGGGCGTGAACGCCCGCAAGGTCGGCCAGCAGGTCGAGGGTGTGCCGGTGTTCGGCTCGGTCGCGGACGCGATGGAGCAGACCGGGGCGAACGTCTCGGTCGTCTTCGTCCCGCCGAAGTTCACCAGGGACGCCGTGATCGAGGCGGTCGACGCCGAGATCCCGCTGTGCGTGGTGATCACCGAGGGCGTCCCGGTGCACGACACCACCCAGTTCTTCGCGTACTCGCAGCAGAAGGGCAGGACCCGCATCATCGGCCCGAACTGCCCGGGCATCGCCAGCCCCGGCAAGTCGAACGCCGGGATCATCCCGGCCGACATCACCCCGGGCGGCCGCATCGGACTGGTCAGCAAGAGCGGCACGCTGACCTACCAGATGATGTACGAGCTGCGTGAGTTCGGCTTCTCGACCTGCGTCGGCATCGGCGGTGACCCGGTCATCGGGACCACCCACATCGACGCGCTCGACGCGTTCGAGGCCGACCCGGAGACCGCCGCGATCGTCATGATCGGCGAGATCGGCGGTGACGCCGAGGAGCGGGCCGCCGCGCACATCGACTCCCACATCACCAAGCCGGTCGTCGGCTACGTCGCCGGCTTCACCGCCCCCGAGGGCAAGACGATGGGGCACGCGGGCGCGATCGTCTCCGGCTCCTCCGGTACCGCGCAGGCGAAGAAGGAGGCCCTGGAGAAGGCCGGTGTCCGGGTCGGCAAGACGCCGTCGGAGACCGCCCGCCTGATGGCCGAGATCATGCGGTCGCTCTAGCCAGACACCGTGCTGGCCGGCCTCTGCCGGCCAGCAACGCTTCCGGTCCGCCGGTGCCCCCGACAGCCGCGGGGCACCGGCGGACCGCGTCTGTGAGCCCGGCGATCGGCCCGGCTGGCGGCGCCGACGGCGGGGCGGCGCGCGCGGGCGGACGCGGGTGCGGTAGGACCTGGCCGGCGACGTTGGTAGGACCCACCCGGCGACGTTGCCGGCCAGCGCAGGGGACCGGCGGGCGGGAAGGGGCGTGTGCGTGCCACCGACCAGCGGGCGTCGCCTGGCCCCCGCCGACCTCGCCATCCTGGCGGGCGCCGCCCTGATGCTGGCCGCGAGCTTCCTGCCGTGGCTGACGCTCGAGCGGGTCCTGCTCTACCACGGCAGCGTCCGCCACCGCGGCTGGTCGGCCGGCCTGCTCGCGGTGCTCGCGATCCTGCTGGTCCTGGCGGTGGGCGGGCTGGCGGCCGCCAGGCTCCTCGCCGCCGCCGAGGCCCCGGCGCTCGGCCCGGTCGGCCCCGCCCTGCTCGCGGTCCTGCTGAGCGGCGTGGCGCTGCTGTTCGTCCTGCTCCGCCTGGTCACCGTCACCCCGTACGACCCGGGGATCGGGATCTTCCTCGGCCTGGCCGGCACCGCGCTGGTGACCGGCGCCAGCGTGGCCCGCCTGCTGGCCAGCGGCGAGCAGGTGCCCCGCCCGTGGCCGGCGGGCGACCCACCCGCCTGACGCGCGCGCCGAGTGGCACGGCACGACGGCCGGGCGTGGCTCAACGGCGGCGCGGAAATCGGCGGGCGCGGGCAGGATGGGCGGAATTTCCGTTGGTTGGCCGGCGTGTTGGCGTGGCTCTGCCGGATTGGCATGCAAGCGTCGTCGACGTGGCCAACCCCGTCGTCACGCGCCCGGCGGCCAGGTTCTCCCGCCTGGTTCGACCTGCAAGGCTGGTCGGCCGGGCGCGCGCGTTTGGGCAGGCACTCGCTGGCCCGGCCGCCGCGTCCGCCGCCGGCCTGGTTGCCGTGCAGCTGGTCGTGCTCGTCGTCTGGGGCGCCGACACCCGCGCGGAGGCGGGCGCCAGCGCCGCGCTGCGGGTCGGCGCGGACCTGTGGCTGCTCGCCCACGGCGCCTCGCTTCGGCTGCCGGACGGCGACATCAGCGTGGTCCCGCTGGGGCTGACGATGCTGCCGTTCGCGGTGGCGTTCTCCGCCGGCTACCGCCGCCCGGCCGGCCGGCCGACGCCCATCCGGCCGCGACCGGCGACGGTGAGCCCGCGCGCGCGGATCGCGGCGGCTCCCGGGCCGGGCGCCGGGCCGCGACGGACCGGCACCACGCCCGCGGCCGGCGCGGCGGTGGGCAGACGGGCCCGGTCCCGGCCGTGGCTGCTGCGGGTCGCCGCGGACGCCGCCGCGGTCGTCGTGGCCCAGACCTTGCTCGTCTGCCTGGTCGCCTGGGCGGCGTCGGCCCCGGCGGCGCGGCCCGAGATGGCATCGGCCGCGATCGGTGCCGCCGTGCTGACCGGCCTGGGCGGCACGGCCGGGGCGCTGGCCGGTCACCGCCGGATCCGCTCGGCCTGGCGGCTGCTGCCCGCCCGGGTGCGGGCCGCCGTGGCCGCCGGTGGCGCGGCGACCGCGGCGATGGTCGCCACCAGCGCGCTGGCGGTCGGCGTGCTGCTCATCGTCCGGGCCGGCGCGGTGGCCGAGACGGCCGGCTGGCTCGACCCCGGGGTCGTCGGCGGGTTCGGCCTGTTCGCGGCGCAGGCGGCGGTGCTGCCGAACCTCGTGGTCTGGGGGCTGTGCTACGGGCTCGGGGTCGGGTTCGCCGCCGGCCCCGGGCTCACGATCACCCCTTCCGCCGCATCAGAGAACCAGCTGCCCGACCTGCCGGCGCTGCGGCTGCTGCCCACCACCGCCCTGCCCGGCTGGGCCTGGCTGGTGCTCGCGGTCGTCCCGCTCACCGCCGGGGTGGCGCTGGCGTTGTCGGCCCGCCGGACCACCGTCGGCTCCGGTACCCTGGCCAGCCGGGTGAGCATCGTGCTGGCCGGCGCGGCGGTGGCCGCGGCGCTGGTCGGCGTGCTGGCGGCCGCCTCGGGCGGTGGCGTCGGGCCCGGGGTCGCGGCCGAGCTCGGGCCATCGGCCGGCTGGGCGATGCTCGCGACCCTGGTCGAGGTGGGCGTCGCCGCGGTGGTCGCCACCGCGGTCCTGCAGGCCGTCCGCCGCCGCGGGCGCGCCAGGACCGCCGGCCGGGCCACCCCTGCCCGCCGGCCGCGCCCCGCCAGGC
>JADGHD010000371.1 GCA_019689615.1 Frankia sp.
CGGGAGCCGCGAGTGACGGCTCCCGCCGGCCGGGACAGTCCAGTGCCGTGGCGACAGTGGCGCGCGGGGCTGTCGCGCCTACATCCGCATCGCGCGCAGCTGCTCCTTCAGGGAGCCCATGGTGGCCAGGACGGCGGAGGTCTCGTAGCCGCAGTGCGCCATGCAGTTCGCGCACCGTGGGTCCCTGCCGCGGCCGTACTTCGACCAGTCGGTGGTCTCCACGAGCTCCTTGTACGAACTGACGTAGCCGTCGCTCATCAGGTAGCAGGGCTTCTGCCAGCCGAACAGCGAGTAGCTCGGGATGCCCCACGCCGTGCAGGAGAGCTCGCGCTTGCCCTCCAGGAAGTCGAGGAAGACCGGCGAGTGGTTCAGCCGCCACTTCTTGCGCCGGCCGTCGGCGAACACCTTGGAGAACATCTCCCGGGTCTCCTGGACGGCGAGGAAGTGCTCCTGGTCCGGCGCCTTCTCATAGGCGTAGCCGGGCGAGAGCTGCATCTGGTCGACCTTCAGCTCGTCGTTCAGGAAGTTCAGGACGTCGATGACGTCCTGCGGGCTGTCGTTGTTGAAGAACGTCGAGTTGGTGCCTACCCGGAAACCGGCGGCCTTGGCCTCCCTGAACGCCTCGACACACTCGTCGAAGGTGCCCGGCTTCTCCACGACCGCGTCGTGCCGCTCCCGCAGGCCGTCGATGTGCAGGACGAAGGTGAAGTACGGCGACGGGGTGAAGTTCTTCAGCTTCTTCCGCAGCAGCAGGCCGTTCGTGCACAGGATGACGAACTTCTTGCGCTTGACGAGCTCGTTCACGATCACGTGGATCTGCGGGTGCATCAACGGCTCGCCGCCGGCGATCGCGATGATGGGCGCGCCGCACTCCTTGACCGCCGCGAGCGCATCCTCGACGCTCATCCGCTGCTTGAGCACGGAGGCCGGGTGCTGGATCTTGCCGCACCCGGTGCAGGACAGGTTGCAGGCGAAGAGCGGCTCCAGCTCGAGGACGAGCGGGAAGAACTTCTTCCGCAACAGCTTCTGCTTGGCCAGGTAGGCCCCGACGCGAAGCGAGTAGCGCCACTGGATCGCCACAGCTGAGGAACCCCCTCTCATCAGGCCGCCCGGTGGTGACCTGGGGTCTGGGGTTGATCATACAGAGTGTACGTACAGGCTGTATGCCGGCCCCAGAGGACAACGTACAGCCTGTATGGCGAGTGCGCATGTCGATCTGGTAAATCTCTCGAGGCCTGGCGTGGAGCAATCGGTAGGCGTGCGTTGTGACTGCGTTCCGCTACCAGATGGGCGATTCCCACCCACCATCCCGGGCCAACCCGGGGCGCCAGATCGCAATGGCGCGCGGCCGCATTCACGGACCGCAACCAATGCGGGCAGCGCCGGGCTATCCCCACCGACCGTGACGACAACCCAGCCGACCAGCGGCAACAACCACGGGCGAAGGCCGGCGGACCACACCGGGCCGTGGCCGCCGCCCAGGGTGTGCGCCGGGCGCTGCCCGCACCCGCGTCACCGTGTGTGCTCAACTACGCAACGTAGCGAACTGTCCCGCCACGTCCGCCACCTGCCCATCGCCCCGGCCGCGGGGCGGGCGGCATCACCGCTCGCCGTTGTTGTTCGGCGGGCGGCGGACCTCCTTGGGCAGGGTGAACGCGATCGACTCGGTGCCGATCGACCGGGTGGCCACCGAGGTCTGGCCAAGCCCGGTCAGCGCCTCGGTCAGCTCCTCGACCAGGTTCGGCGGGGCGGAGGCGCCGGCCGAGATGCCGATCGTGTCGGCAGCGGCGAGCCACTCCAGCCGGACCTCACCGACGCTCTCGACCAGGTGGGACGTCGCGCCGTCGCGGCGGCTCACCTCGACCAGCCGGCGGGAGTTGGCGCTGTTCTCCGACCCCACGACCAGCACGAGGTCGGCCTCGGCCGCGACCCGCCGCACGGCGTTCTGCCGGTTCGACGTGGCGTAGCAGATGTCGGCGGAGCCGGGGCCGACGATCGCCGGGAACCGGCCGCGCAGCGCGTCGACCACCTCCTCGGCCTCGTCCAGCGCGAGCGTGGTCTGCATCAGGTAGGTGACCCGCTCCGGGTCCTCGACCTCGATCGAGGCGACCGCGTCCGGCGACTCGACCAGGGTGATCCGCCCGGGCGCCTCGCCGAGCGTGCCGTCGACCTCCTCGTGCCCGGCGTGCCCGATCAGCAGCACCGTGTCGCCGCGGGCGGTGAACCGGCGGGCCTCGGCGTGCACCTTCTCCACGAGCGGGCAGGTGGCGTCGATGACGGACAGCTTGCGGCCGGCCGCCTCGTCGCGCACCGCCGGGGCGACGCCGTGCGCGGAGAAGACGACCGTCGCGCCGACCGGCACCTCGTCGAGCTCGTCGACGAAGACCGCGCCGCGGCGGGCGAGGTCGTTGACGACGTGGGTGTTGTGCACGATCTGCTTGCGGACGTAGACCGGCGCGCCGTGGATCTCCAGCGCCCGCTCGACCACCTCGATGGCCCGCTCGACGCCGGCGCAGAACGCCCGCGGCTCGGCGAGCAGCACCCGGCGCTGGCGCACCGCCGCCGCCCACGCGCCCAGCGGCTCGCCGAGGCGGCGCAGCGTGCGCAGCCCGGTCAGCCCGCGGCGGAACAGGTCGAGCCGGCCGAGCGGCTCCTCGGCGGTGTCGACGATCACCCGGACGACCGCGAACGGCTTGCCGCTGGCGCCCGGCGACAGGTAGGCCGACTCCATGTCCACGGCGATCGCCCCGGTCGCCGCGAGCTCGGCGCGCGCGGTCCCGACCGCGAGCCGTGGAACCGACACCACCGGGCCAACGTGCACGGTCAGGCCCGCCCGGCGCAGCTCGCCGGCCAGCAGCGGCGCGGACGGGCAGCGGCCGGTGACGGTGCCGTCACCGGTGCGCACCTCGGTCGCGACGATCACGTCGCCGGGGCGGACGTCCGGGTCGAGGCCGCCGGCCAGGCCCATCACGGCCACCGCGTCCGGCTTCGCCTCGCGGACGGCCTGGTTGGCCCGGCTGGCCCGCTCCGGGCCCATCCCGGTGCGCACGATCACCGTGTCCGGCGGCAGCCCGGCCCGCCCGGCGGCCAGCGCCTCCACCCGCAGCGGCGCGGCCACGACCAGCCGCGGCCGCCGCCGCGGCCGGGCCGGCTTCCAGGTCGGCCCGGTACCGGCCGGCTGGGCCGGTATGACCGGTACCGGCACAGAGCTGTTCTGGGTGGCCGTGCTCATGCCGCGCTCGCCACCGGCGCGTGGGCCGGCGGCGGGCGATGGCTGGTCGGGTACGCCGCCGGCCGACGCGGGCGGTGGCGAGGAACCACCCCCCGCCGACGAGCTGGGTGGCGACGAACCGCCGCCCGCCGTCGGCGCACCGCTGCTCGGACGGCGCCCGTCGCCGGAGTTCTCGGATGCAGAAATACTCATGCCGCGGACCGCCCGGTGAGGGTCACGTACCGGCCAAGCGCCGTCAACGGGAAGACCAGCCGGTACAGGTGGTAGTTGATGGAGAAGTCCCAGGGGAAGCCGGTGCCGGTGTAGTACGGCTCGTCCCAGGTGCCGTCGGGCCGCTGGGTGGCGCACAGCCAGCGCACCCCGCGGGCCACCGCCTCGTTGGTCGGGTCGGCGGCGAGCAGCGCGAGCAGCGCCCACGCGGTCTGCGATGCGGTCGGCTCGCCCCGGCCGACCCACGCCTCGTCCCGGTAGGAGCGCAGGTCCTCGCCCCAGCCGCCGTCCGGGTGCTGGTGGGCGACCAGCCAGCGCACGGCCGCCCGGATCGCCGGGTGGTCGGCCGCCACCCCGGCCGCGATCAGCGCGGGGACGACCGCGCCGGTGCCGTAGATGTGGTTGACCCCCCAGCGGCCGAACCACGATCCGCCCGGCTCCTGGTTGTCCAGCAGCCAGCGGACGGCCCGCTGGGTCACCGGGTGGTCGGCCCGGCCCAGGTCGGCCAGCATCTCGACCATGTGCGCGGTCACGTCCGCGCTCGGCGGGTCGATCACCTCGCCGAAGTCGCAGAACGGGATCTTCTTGGTGAGCTCGCGGACGTTGTCCGCGTCGAACGCGCCCCAGGCACCGTTCGACGAGCGCATCCCGACCGACCAGTTGACCGCCCGCTCCACCGCGGACCGCGCCTGCTGGGACAGCTCCGGCTCGACGTCGTCGAGGCCGCGCTCGAGCAGGCGGCGCAGCGCCAGCACCACCTCGGCGGTGTCGTCGACGTCCGGGTAGATGTCGTTGGCGAACTCGAACGCCCAGCCGCCTGGCTCCAGGTTCGGCCGGCGGACCTTCCAGTCACCCGGGATGGTGACCTCCTCGCCGACCAGCCAGCGCGCCGCCCGGCGCATCGCCGGGTGGCTGGCGTCCAGGCCCGAGTCGGCGAGCGCGACCACGGCGAGCGCGGTGTCCCAGACGGGCGACTGGCAGGCCTCGAGCCGGCGCACCATGCCGTCGCTGGAGCGCTCCCGGATCGTGAAGGTCTCCAGCCCGGCCAGCGCCGCGACCAGCACCGGGTGGTTCATCGGGTAGCCCATCAGGTGCAGCGCCATGATCGAGTAGACCCAGGGCGGCTGGATGCCGCCCCAGCCCCCGTCGGCCTCCTGCCGGGCGAGGACCCACTCGGTGGCCCGGCGCAGCGCCAGCTCCCGCAGCGGGCGGACCGGGCGGCGCTCGTAGCGGTGCAGCAGCTGGTCCAGCCGCTGGAACGCGCCGGTCCAGCTGACCAGCGGGGCCAGCCGCCGGGGCGGGGCCGGCACCTTGAGCTCGTCGATCGTGAAGCCGAGCGAGCGGACGGGGCGGAACGAGCCGACGATGGTCAGCGCGACCACGGTCTGGCGGGCCCAGCAGCCGAAGTCGTACACGTTCAGCGGGACCCAGCTCGGCAGCAGCACCATCTCCGGCGGCAGGACCGGGACCTCCTCCCAGGGCCACTCGCCGAACAGCGCCATCCAGATCCGGGTGAAGACCCGGGTGGCCGCCAGCCCTCCGTTCTCGCGCACCCAGGCGGCAGCGGCCCGCATGTGCGGCTCGTCCGGGCTGTCGCCGGCCAGCCGCAGGCCGACGTAGGCCTCCAGGGTGGTCGACAGGTCGCCGGGGCCGCCGTAGAAGGTCGGCCAGCTGCCGTCGGGCAGCTGGCGGGAGCGGATCCAGCGCCCGGTCTCCTCGGCGATCTGCGGAGTCAGGATGCCGAGGAACTGGCGGAGCATGAGGTCCTCGGCGTCCATGGTGACGTTGGTCTCGAGCTCGCCCTTCCACCAGCCGCGCTCGTTCTGCAGCGACAGGAGGTGATCGCGCGCCCGCGCCGCCGCGGCCGCGGCCTGCTCGGTGACCGCGGGGGCGCCGACGGCGGACGCGCGCCCCGTGGCCGGGGCCCCGGCCGCCGGGCTGGCTGTCGCCGTCGCGGCCGCGGGCCCGGCGGGGCCCCCGC
>JADGHD010000006.1 GCA_019689615.1 Frankia sp.
TCCGGCGCCGGGGCGCGGGCCCCGCCACCCCCGCGCGGGGGGGGGGGGGGGGGGGGCTGCCACCCCGGGACGGCGGCCTGAAGTCGGTGTCCCTAGTGTCCACCGGAGCGGGACGGGCGTGCGAGCGCCCGTCCCCGATCTCACACTTCGGTAACGCTCCCGCCAGCAGCGAGGATCTTCTCCCGCGCGGAGCTGGAGAACGCGTTGGCGCTGACCTGCAGCGCAACGTTGATCTCGCCGTCACCGAGCACCTTGACCAGCGAGTTGCGCCGCACGGCGCCGGCCTTGACCAGGTCGTCGATCCCGACCTCGCCGCCGTGCGGGAACAGCTCGGCCAGCGTGGCGACGTTCACAACCTGGTACTCGGTCCGGAAGCGGTTGCGGAAGCCCTTCAGCTTCGGCACCCGCATGTGCAGCGGCATCTGGCCGCCCTCGAACGTGGCCGGGACCTGCTTGCGGGCCTTCGAGCCCTTGGTGCCGCGGCCAGCGGTCTTGCCCTTCGAGCCCTCGCCGCGCCCGACCCGGATCTTCGGCCGGTGCGCGCCGGGCGCTGGCCGAAGGTGGTGCACCTTCAGCCCACGCCCGCGCGCCGCCGCCGACTCGCTCTCGGCCGCGGGGGCTTCCTTGGTCAGCTCCGCCATCTCAGTCCACTTCCTCGACCGTGACGAGGTGCCGCACGGTCCTGATCATCCCGCGGACCTGGGGCGAGTCCTCGCGCTCGGTGGTCGCGTTGATCCGCCGCAGGCCGAGAGTCCGCAGGGTCTCCCGCTGCGTGCGGGTACCGCCGATCTGCGACCGGACCTGGGTAATCCGCAGCGTGGCCATCACGCACCCACCCCGGCCCGCGCCCGCAGCATCGCCGGCGGCGCCACGTCCTCGAGGGGCAGGCCGCGCCGGGCGGCGATCTCCTCGGGACGGGTCAGGCCGCGCAGCGCCGCAACGGTGGCGTGCACGATGTTGATCGGGTTGGACGAGCCCAGCGACTTGGACAGGACGTCGTGCACGCCGGCGCACTCCAGCACCGCGCGCACCGGGCCGCCGGCGATGACGCCGGTACCCGGGGATGCCGGCTTGAGCAGCACGACGCCGGCCGCCTCCTCGCCCTGCACCGGGTGCGGGATCGTGCTGCCGATCCGCGGCACCTTGAAGAAGTGCTTCTTGGCCTCCTCGACGCCCTTGGCGATCGCCGCGGGCACCTCCTTGGCCTTGCCGTAGCCGACACCGACGGTGCCGTCCGCGTCGCCGACCACGACGAGCGCGGTGAAGCTGAACCGGCGGCCACCCTTGACGACCTTGGCCACCCGGTTGATCGCGACGACGCGCTCGACGTAGGCGTTCTTCTCCTGCGCCGGGCCGCCTCCCGAGCGGTCCCGGCGCTCGCGGCGGTCGGAGCCGCCGCCGGCGCCACCGCCACGGCGCTGCTGCCCTGGCATCAGAAAGTCCCCTTCACTGTCATCAGAAGTCCAGCCCGCCTTCCCGGGCCGCGTCCGCGAGCGCCGCGATCCGGCCGTGGTAGGTCCGGCCACCGCGGTCGAACACGACCGCGGTCACGCCAGCGGCCTTGGCCCGCTCGGCGACCAGACGGCCGACCTCGCGGGCGAGCGCGGTCTTGTCGCCCGTGGCGGACCGCAACGAGGCGTCCAGGGTCGACGCGGCGGCCACGGTACGGCCGATCGTGTCGTCGATCACCTGAGCGTAGATGTGCCGCGTCGAACGGGACACGACGAGCCGCGGGCGAGCCGGGGTACCGGAGACCCGCTTGCGCAGCCGGGCGTGCCGGCGCAGCCGGCCAGCCCGGCGCTGCGCGCTGGGTGAGAGGCTCACAGCCATGATCTACTCCTACTTCCCGGTCTTGCCCTGCTTGCGGCGCACGACCTCGCCCTGGTAGCGGACGCCCTTGCCCTTGTACGGGTCGGGCTTGCGCAACCCGCGGATCTTCGCCGCCACCTCGCCGACCAGCTGCTTGTCGATGCCGTGCACGACGAACCGGGTCGGCGTCTGGACCTCGAAACGGATGCCCTCCGGGGCCTTGACCGGCACCGGGTGGCTGTAGCCGAGGGCGAACTCGAGGTCGGAGCCCCTGGCGGTGACCCGGTAGCCGACGCCGACGATCTCCAGCGTCTTCGAGTAGCCGGCGGTGACCCCGGTGACCATGTTGGCGACCAGCGTGCGGGTCAGGCCGTGCAGCGCGCGCGAGCGGCGCTCGTCGTCCGGCCGCTTGACCAGCAGCTGGCCGTCCTCCTGGGTGACGGTGATCGGCTCCGCCACGGTGTGCGACAGGGTGCCCTTCGGGCCACTGACGGTGACCTTCGGCCCGTCGAGGGTGACCTCGACGCCACCGGGCACCTGGATCGGCAGACGGCCGATGCGAGACATCTCCGGGGCCCCTTACCAGACGAAGGCGAGGACTTCGCCGCCCACGCCGCGCTTGCTCGCCTGCCGGTCGGTCAGCAGCCCGGACGACGTGGAAATGATCGCCACGCCGAGACCGCCGAGGACCTTCGGCAGGTTGTTCGACTTCGCGTACACCCGCAGCCCGGGCTTGCTGATCCGCTTCAGGCCAGCGATCGAGCGCTCCCGGTTCGGGCCGTACTTCAGCTCGATGACCAGGTTCTTGCCAGGGCCGCCGTTGGGGGCGTCCTCGACGTGCCAGCCGAGGATGTAGCCCTCCTGCTGCAGGATCTCGGCGATGTGCACCTTGATCTTGCTGTGCGGCATGACCACCCGGTCGTGGTAGGCCCGGTTGGCGTTGCGGACGCGGGTGAGCATGTCCGCGATCGGATCCGTCATCGTCATGGGGTTGACGCCTTCCTCACGGGGGTTCCCGGCGCCCCTGCTGGGCGGACGGGCCTACCGCGATGTGCTGTGCGACTGGCCCCGCGGGCTGACCGCGGGGATCCCCAGGAGCCCTCCGGCCCGCCGCCCTTGTTAGCAGGGGCGGCTGGCCGGCTGGCCCTGGGGGGCATTACCAGGAGCTCTTGGTGACGCCGGGGAGCTCGCCGCGGTGGGCCAGCTGGCGCAGGCACACCCGGCACAGCCCGAACACCCGGTAGACCGCCCGCGGCCGGCCGCACCGCTGGCAACGGGTGTAGGCGCGGACGGCGTACTTCGGCTTACGGGCGGCCTTCTCGATCAGAGCCTTCTTCGCCATGCTTCTAGCTCTCCCGGAACGGGAAGCCCAGCGCCCGCAGCAGCGCCCGGCCCTCGTCGTCAGTGTTGGCAGTGGTGACGACCGTGATGTCCATGCCGCGGACCCGGTCGATCCTGTCGATGTCGATCTCGTGGAAGATCGACTGCTCGGTCACGCCGAACGTGTAGTTCCCGCGGCCGTCGAACTGCTTCGGCGACAGCCCGCGGAAGTCGCGGATCCGGGGCAGCGCGATCGTCACGAGCCGGTCGAGGAACTCCCACATCCGGTCGCCGCGCAGGGTGACCTTCGCGCCGATCGGCATGCCCTCGCGCAGCTTGAACTGGGCGATCGACCTGGTCGCCCGGCGGACCTGGGCCTTCTGGCCGGTGATGGCCGCCAGGTCCCGCAGCGCCCCGTCGATGAGCTTGGCGTCCCGGGCCGCGTCGCCGACGCCCATGTTGACGACGACCTTCACGACGCCCGGGATCTGCATGACGTTCCGGTAGCCGAACTGCTCACGCAGCGCCGGCGCGATCTCCTCGCGATAGCGCAGCTTGAGCCGGGGCACGAGCCTGGCCTCCGGCGCCTCGGTGGTGACAGTCATCTTCTCGTCCGATCCCTGGGTGCCTACAGCTCGGCGCCGGTGCGGCGGGAGATGCGCACCTTGGTGCCGTCCTCGTTGATCTTGTAGCCGACGCGGGTCGGACGGCCGTCCTGCGGGTCCACGATCATCACGTTGCTGACGTGGATCGGGGCCTCCTGGACGATGATGCCCCCGGACTGCGAGCCACGGGCGGAGGTGGTGACGCGGGTGTGCCGGGTGACCCGGTTCGCGCCCTCCACGACCACCTTGTTCTCCGCCGGGATGGCCCGGATGACCTTCCCCCTCAGGCCGCGGTCCTTGCCGGAGATGACCTGGACCGTGTCACCCTTCTTGATCTTCATACCGGCCACGGCCTACAGCACCTCCGGCGCCAGCGAAATGATCTTCATGAACCTCTTGTCCCGCAGCTCCCGGCCAACCGGCCCGAAGATGCGGGTGCCCCGCGGGTCGCCGCCGTCGCGGATGAGCACCGCCGCGTTCTCGTCGAACCGGATGTAGGAGCCGTCCGGCCGCCGGCGCTCCTTGGTGGTGCGCACCACGACGGCCTTGACCACGTCGCCGCGCTTCACGCCGGCGCCGGGCAGGGCGTCCTTGACCGTGCCGACGATGACGTCGCCGATCCCCGCGTACCGGCGGCCCGAACCGCCGAGCACCCGGATGCACAGGATCTCCCGCGCACCGGTGTTGTCGGCGACCCGAAGTCGCGACTCCTGCTGAATCACTTTCCCGCTCCTGACACCTGGTCGGCCGCCGGATGGCGCCGGGTCCTGCCCTGGTCACGCACTCGTCGGCCGGACTGCCCCGCTTCCGGCGAAACGTCCACTCCACGCGGAGGCCCGCCACGGGCCGGGCCGGTGGCCGCCCCCGGACGTACCGGGCGAGCCACCCGCCCCGCCGGCGGGTCCTCCCGCGCGACCGGCCCGCTGGCTTGCCAGCGGGGCCGGCCCGCACTGCTCGTACTCGACTCGTCCCACCAGCTCGCGCTGGCGCTGGGACTACTTGGCCTTCTCGAGGATCCGGACGACTCGCCAGCGCTTGGTCGCCGACAGCGGCCGGGTCTCCATCAGCAGCACGCGGTCGCCGACGCCGCACGAGTTCTCCTCGTCGTGCGCCTTCACCCGCTTCGTGCGACGGATCGTCTTGCCGTAGAGGGGGTGCTGGACCCGGTCCTCCACGACGACGACGACCGTCTTGTCCATCTTGTCGCTCACCACGAGGCCCTCGCGGACCTTGCGGAAGCCGCGCTGCGCGCCCTCGGCCGGTGCCGCCTGCTCGGCGGTCGCGGCCGGCGCGGTGGCGGTGGTCTGGTCAGCCACTGGTCTCACTCCGCCTCGTCGCTGGTCACGGCCGTCGGGTCAACGGAAAGGCCGAGCTCGCGCTCACGCATGACCGTGTAGATCCGGGCGATGTCCCGCCGGACCGCCTGCAGCCGACGGTTGTTCGTCAGCTGGCCGGTCGCGTTCTGGAACCGCAGGTTGAACAGCTCCTCCTTGGCCTCGCGGAGCCTGTCCACCAGCGCCTCACCGGACAGCGCGCGCAGCTCGTCCGCCGTTGTAGCGGAAGCCATCACGCACCACCTTCCCGGGTGACGAACCGGCACTTCATCGGGAGCTTGTGGATCGCGCGGCGCATGGCCTCCCGGGCCACCGGCTCCGCGACACCCGACAGCTCGAACATGATCCGTCCAGGCTTGACGTTGGCGACCCACCACTCGGGCGAGCCCTTACCGGAGCCCATCCGGGTCTCGGCCGGCTTCTTCGTCAGCGGGCGGTCGGGGTAGATGTTGATCCACACCTTCCCACCGCGGCGGATGTGCCGGGTCATCGCGATACGGGCCGACTCGATCTGCCGGTTCGTGACGTACGCCGGCTCGAGCGCCTGGATCCCGTACTCGCCGAAGGCGATCCTGGTGCCGCCCTTGGCCGCGCCGGCCCGCTTCGGGTGGTGCTGCTTGCGGTGCGCGACCTTCCGGGGAATCAGCATTTCCTACTCCTCCGCCTTCTCCGGCGCGCTCGACTCGGCCTCGCCGGCAGGCGCCTCGGCGACGGCCACAGCCGCCGGCTGCGGCGCATCCTCCGCCGGCTTCTCGCCGCCGTCACCACCGCGGCCACGGCGCTCGCCGCGCGCGGCCGCGCGGCCGGCGTCGGTGCCGCCCTGGGTGGTGCCGGACGAGCCGGAACGCGGACGGCGCGGGCGGTCCCGCCGCTGCTGGCGCTGCAGCGCCTCCTGGGCCTCGCGCTCGGCGCGGCTCTGCACCACGTCGCCCTTGTAGATCCAGACCTTCACGCCGATCCGGCCGAAGGTCGTGCGGGCCTCGTAGAACCCGTAGTCGATGTCCGCGCGGAGGGTGTGCAGCGGCACGCGGCCCTCGCGGTAGAACTCCGACCGGCTCATCTCGGCCCCGCCCAGGCGCCCGGAGCACTGCACCCGGATGCCCTTCGCGCCGCTCTTCATCGCGGACTGCATCGCCTTGCGCATGGCCCGGCGGAAGCTGACCCGGCTGGACAGCTGCTCGGCGACGCCCTGGGCGACCAGCTGCGCGTCCACCTCGGGGCTCTTGACCTCGAGGATGTTCAGCTGCACCTGCTTGCCGGTGAGCTTCTCCAGGTCGCCACGGATCCGGTCGGCCTCCGCGCCGCGGCGGCCGATGACGATGCCCGGCCGGGCGGTGTGGATGTCGACGCGAAGCCGGCCCTGGGTGCGCTCGATGTCGACCCGGCTGATGCCCGCGCGCTCCATGCCCTTGGACATCATCTTGCGGATCTTGACGTCCTCACCGACGTACGCCTTGTACTGCTTGTCGGCGTACCACCGGGAGGTGAACTCCGAGGTGATGCCGAGCCGGAACCCGTGCGGGTTGACCTTCTGCCCCACTACCGGGCCCTCCTCGTGTTCCTCGTGCCACCCTGGCCACTAGCTGCCGGCGGGACGCTCTCGACCACGATCGTGATGTGGCTGGTCCGCTTCCGGATCCGGTAGGCCCGGCCCTGCGCCCGCGGCCGGATCCGCTTGAGCGTCGGGCCCTCGTTCACGTAGGCCTCCCCGATCCGCAGCGTGCTCGGGTCGAGGTTGTGGTTGTTCTCCGCGTTGGCCATCGCGCTGCGCACGACCTTGTAGACGTCCGTGCTCGCCGCCTGCGGGGCGAACGTCAGGATGTCCAGGGCCTCCTGCGCCGACCGGCCGCGGACCAGGTCGACGACCCGGCGGGCCTTGGTCGGGGACACCCGCACGTAGCGGGCGGTGGCCTTCGCGCCCGGCAGACCGGAGCGGGTGAGACCGTCGACGAGATCGTCAGCCACGGCGCGACCTCCGGTCCTCCTTGACGTGCCCACGGAAGGTCCTGGTCGGGGCGAACTCCCCGAGCTTGTGACCAACCATGCCCTCTGTGATGAACACCGGGACGTGCTTGCGGCCGTCGTGCACCGCGATGGTGTGGCCCAGCATGTCCGGGATGATCGTCGAGCGCCGCGACCACGTCTTGATGACGTGCTTGGTGCCCCTCTCGTTCTGCTCGTCCACCTTCTTGAGCAGGTGGTCGTCGACGAACGGGCCCTTCTTCAGGCTGCGTGGCATGTGTCTCCTCCTCCCTGCTCAGTGGTTGGAACGGCGACTGACTGGGCTGCTGGCGGCCGGGGCGGCGGGCCCGGTGCAGATCCGGCCGGCCATCACCGCCGCCTCGCCTTCTTCCGGTCCCTGACGATCAGCTTGTCACTGGCCTTGCGCGTGGCCCTGGTCCGCCCCTCGGGGCGGCCCTTCGGGTTCACCGGGTGGCGACCACCGGAGGTCTTGCCCTCACCACCACCGTGCGGGTGGTCGACCGGGTTCATGGCGACGCCTCGGACGGTCGGCCGGCGGCCCTTCCAGCGCATCCGGCCGGCCTTGCCCCAGTTGATGTTGCTCTGCTCGGCGTTGCCGACCTCGCCGACGGTCGCCCGGCAGCGCGCGTCGACGTTGCGGATCTCCCCGGAGGGCATCCGCAGCTGGGCGTACGGGCCGTCCTTGGCGACCAGTTGCACGCTGGCCCCGGCGCTGCGGGCGATCTTCGCCCCGCCACCCGGCTTCAGCTCGATGGCGTGGACCACGGTGCCGGTCGGGATGTTGCGCAGCGGCAGCGCGTTGCCCGGCTTGATGTCGGCCCCGGGGCCGGAGAGCACGACGTCGCCCTGGCTCAGCCGGACCGGGGCGATGATGTAGCGCTTCTCGCCGTCGGCGTAGTGCAGCAGCGCGATCCGCGCGGTCCGGTTCGGGTCGTACTCGATGTGCGCGACCTTCGCCGGCACGCCGTCCTTGTCCCGGCGGAAGTCGATGACCCGGTAGGCGCGCTTGTGGCCACCGCCCTGGTGCCGGGCCGTGATCCGGCCGTGGGCGTTGCGGCCACCCTTGGAGTGCAGCGGGCGGACCAGGGACTTCTCCGGGTGGTCGCGGGTGATCTCGACGAAGTCGGCCACGCTCGCGCCGCGACGCCCCGGGGTCGTCGGCTTGTACCTACGGATTCCCATGATCTAGTCCAGTTCCCTCGTCACGCGCCGGGGCCACCGAAGATCTCGATGGAGTCGCCAGGGGCGAGGCTGACCATCGCCCGCTTGGTGGACGGCCGCTGGCCCCAGCCGTGCCGCGTCCGCTTGCGCTTGCCTGGCCGGTTCGACGTGTTCACGTTCAGCACCCGGACGTTGAAGATCTGCTGGATCGCGTACTTGATCTGCGTCTTGTTCGCGTCCGGATGGACGATGAACGTGTAGACGTTCTCGTCGAGCAGGCCGTAGCTCTTCTCCGAGACGACCGGCCTGATGATGATGTCGCGCGGGTCGGGGATCACGCGCTCTCCTCCTCGCCCTGCTCGCCACCGGCCGTCGCCCCGGCCGCGCCGCGGTTCACGAACGCCGCCAGCGCCGCCTCGGTGAACACGACGTCGTCGCTGACCAGCACGTCGTAGGTGTTCAGCTGGCCCGGGTCGATCACGTGCACGTTCGGCAGGTTGCGCACGCTCTTCCAGGCCAGCTCCTCGCTGTTGCGCAGCGCGACCACGAGGATGCGCGGGCTGTCGGTGATGGCCGACAGCACCGAGCTCGCCGCCTTCGTCGACGGGACCTCACCCTCGACGAAGGCCGAGACCACGTGCACCCGGCCGTTACGGGCCCGGTCGGACAGCGCGCCGCGCAGCGCGGCGGCCTTCATCTTCTTCGGGGTCCGCTGGTCGTACCTGCGCGGCGTCGGGCCGTGCACGGTGCCACCGCCGGTGAACTGCGGGGCGCGCAGCGAGCCCTGGCGGGCCCGGCCGGTGCCCTTCTGCCGGTACGGCTTGCGACCGCCACCGCGCACCTCACCGCGGGTCTTGGTGTCGTGCGTGCCCTGCCGGGCCGCCGCCTGCTGGGCCACCACGACCTGGTGGATCAGCGGCACGTTCACCTGGACGTCGAAGATCTCGCCAGGAAGCTCGACGGTCCCCGCCTCGCCGCCGCCGGGCGTGCGCACCGCGACGGTGCGGGTCTCGCCGGCACGGTTCTTGCGGAACGTCGTGGTCATGCCGACACCTCAGCCTTCTCCACGCTCGCCGGCTGGAAGTCCGCCGGCGCCGGCCGCTTGGCGGCGCTGCGCACGAAGACCAGACCGCCGTTGGCACCGGGAACAGCGCCCTTGATCAGCAGCAGGTTCCGCTCGCGGTCGACCGCGTGCACGGTCAGGCCGGAGACGGTGACCCGCTCGTTGCCCATCCGGCCAGCCATCCGCAGGCCCTTGAACACGCGGCCCGGGGTGGCGCAGCCGCCGACCGAACCGGGCGAGCGGTGCTTGCGCTCGACACCGTGGCCGGCGCCGAGGCCGCGGAAGTTGTGCCGCTTCATGACACCGGCGAAGCCCTTGCCCTTGGAGGTGCCGGTGACGTCGACGATCGTGCCGGGCTCGAAGATCGAGCTGTCCAGCTCCAGCCCGGGCCGGTAGTTCGTGGCGTCGGCGGTCCGCAGCTCGGCCAGGTGGCGGCGCGGAGTCACGCCGGCGCGAGCGAAGTGCCCGCGGGTCGGCTTGTTGACCTTGCGCGGGTCGATCTCGCCGTAACCGAGCTGAACGGCCGAGTACCCGTCGGTCTCCGGGCTCTTGACCTGAGTCACGACGTTTGGCCCGGCCTGGATCACGGTGATCGGAACGACGCGGTTCTGCGCGTCCCAGACCTGGGTCATCCCGAGCTTGGTACCCAGGAGCCCTCGGTAGTTGCGGTTGAGCATGGCTGCGCCCGGCCCCTCTTACAGCTTGATCTCGATGTCGACGCCGGCGGGAAGATCGAGACGCATCAACGAGTCGACCGTCTTGGGCGTCGGGTCAAGGATGTCGATGAGCCGCTTGTGCGTACGCATCTCGAAGTGCTCGCGGCTGTCCTTGTACTTGTGCGGCGACCGGATGACGCAGTAGATGTTCTTCTCCGTCGGCAGCGGCACCGGACCCGCGACCTGGGCTCCGGTCCGGGTCACGGTCTCGACGATCTTGCGCGCCGAGCTGTCGATGACCTCGTGGTCATAGGCCTTGAGCCGGATGCGGATCTTCTGTGCCGCCATGGTGGGCTTCGCCTGTCCTGTCTGTCTCGTCGCCCCCGGTACCGCGACCGGGCTGCCGCCTTCTTGCCTGCTGGGCCGCGCCGGTCTCCGGGCGTACCGCTTCCTTCACCGGCCCGGGGTACCGGGCCGGAAACGTCCGTGCTGGCCGCCACGGGCACGCGGCCCGCGCGGCCGGGATGGCCACCGAGGTGCCGGCGGGCGGCGGAGCCGGGAGCCGTGGCTCCGGCCCCGCCGCCCGTCGCGGGACCTACTTGATGATCTTGGTGACCTGGCCGGCGCCGACGGTCCGACCACCCTCGCGGATGGCGAACCGCAGGCCCTCCTCCATGGCGATCGGCTGGATCAGCTCGACCTTCATCTCGGTGTTGTCACCCGGCATGACCATCTCCGTGCCCTCGGGCAGGGTCACGACACCGGTCACGTCGGTGGTCCGGAAGTAGAACTGCGGACGGTAGTTGTTGAAGAACGGCGTGTGCCGGCCGCCCTCGTCCTTGTTCAGGATGTAGACCCGGGCCTCGAACACGGTGTGCGGCGTGATGCTCTTCGGCTTCACGACGACCTGGCCGCGCTCGACGTCCTCCCGCTTGACACCACGCAGCAGCAGACCGACGTTGTCACCGGCCTGGCCCTGGTCGAGCAGCTTGCGGAACATCTCGACGCCGGTGACCGTGGTGGTCTGGGTCTCCGGCCGGATGCCGACGATCTCGACGGTGTCGCCGACCTTGATGACACCGCGCTCCACACGGCCGGTGACGACGGTGCCACGACCGGTGATCGTGAACACGTCCTCGATCGGCATGAGGAACGGCTTGTCGATGTCGCGCTGCGGCTCGGGGATCGACTCGTCGACCGCCTTCATCAGCTCCATGAGCTTCGCGCCCCACTCCTTGTCGCCCTCGAGGGCCTTGAGGGCGGAGACGCGAACCACCGGAACGTCGTCACCCGGGAACTCGTAGCTGTTCAGCAGCTCCCGGACCTCCAGCTCGACGAGCTCGAGGATCTCCTCGTCGTCCACCATGTCGGCCTTGTTCAGGGCCACCACGATGTACGGGACACCGACCTGCCGGGCGAGCAGCACGTGCTCCTTGGTCTGCGGCATCGGGCCGTCGGTCGCCGACACCACCAGGATCGCGCCGTCCATCTGGGCCGCGCCGGTGATCATGTTCTTGATGTAGTCGGCGTGACCCGGGCAGTCGACGTGGGCGTAGTGCCGGCTGTCGGTCTGGTACTCGACGTGCGCGATGGAGATGGTGATGCCACGGGCCCTCTCCTCCGGCGCCTTGTCGATCTGGTCGAACGGAGTGAACGGGTTCAGGTCCGGGTGCGCGTCGTGCAGGACCTTGGTAATAGCCGCGGTCAGCGTGGTCTTGCCATGGTCGATGTGACCGATGGTCCCAATGTTGACATGCGGCTTGGTCCGCTCGAACTTCTGCTTCGCCACGGGTGTCCCTCCAAGGACGGGTGGTGTCGTGCGGTGTGTGGCCTACTGGTGGCTGCTATGGCGGGACTGCCCCGTCACTCCCCGCGGGCCTTCGCGATGATCTCCTTCGCCACGTTCGCGGGAACCTCGGCGTAGGAGTCGAACTGCATCGAGTAGCTGGCCCGGCCCGAGGTCTTCGAGCGGAGGTCGCCGACGTAGCCGAACATCTCGGACAGCGGCACCAGCGCCCGGACGACCCGGGAGCCGCCGCGCTCGTCCATCGCCTGGATCTGCCCACGCCGCGAGTTCAGGTCGCCGATGACCTCGCCCATGTACTCCTCCGGCGTGGTCACCTCGACCGACATCATCGGCTCGAGCAGCACCGGGTCAGCCCGGCGCGCGGCCTCCTTGAACGCCATCGAACCGGCGATCTTGAAGGCGAGCTCGGACGAGTCGACCTCGTGGAACTGGCCGTCCTGCAGGGTCACCTTGACGTCGACCAGCGGGTAGCCGGCGAGCACGCCGAACTCCATGGCCTCCTGGCAGCCGGCATCCACGCTGGGGATGTACTCCTTCGGGATGCGGCCACCGGTGACCCGGTTCTCGAACTCGTAGCCGCCGCCGTCGCCGCCGGAAGGCTCGATGTCGATGATCACCCGCGCGTACTGACCGGACCCACCGGTCTGCTTCTTGTGGGTGTAGTCGACCTTCTCCACCTTGCGGCGGATCGTCTCGCGGTAGGCGACCTGCGGCCGGCCGACGTTCGCGTCCACGCCGAACTCCCGGCGCATCCGGTCGACCAGCACCTCCAGGTGCAGCTCGCCCATACCGGAGATGACCGTCTGGCCGGTCTCCTCGTCGGTCCTGACCTGGAAGGTCGGGTCCTCCTCGGCGAGCCGCTGGATGGCGGTGCCCAGCTTCTGCTGGTCGGCCTTGGTCTTGGGCTCGATCGCGACGTGGATGACGGGGGCAGGGAACGTCATCGACTCGAGCACGATCGGGGCGTTCGCGTCGCAGAGCGTGTCGCCGGTGGTGGTGTTCTTCAGGCCGACCACCGCGACGATCTGGCCGGCGCCCACGCCCTCCCGGTCCTCCCGGTGGTTGGCGTGCATCTGCAGGATGCGGCCGATCCGCTCCTTGCGGTCCTTGGTGGAGTTGAGCACCGCGGAACCGGCGGAGAGCTTGCCGGAGTAGACCCGGATGTAGGTCAGCTTGCCGACGTACGGGTCGGACATGATCTTGAACGCCAGCGCCGCGAACGGCTCGTCCTCGTCCGGCGCCCGGCGGACCTCGACGTCCTCGTTGCCCGGCTGGTGGCCGATGGTGTCGCCGATGTCGAGCGGGCTCGGGAGGAAGTCGACGACCGCGTCGAGCATGGGCTGCACGCCCTTGTTCTTGAACGCGGAGCCGCAGAGGACGGGGTTGATCGCACCGGTGAGGGTGGCCCGGCGCAGCGCCGCGATCAGCTCCTCAACGGTGGGCTCCTCGCCCTCCAGGTACTTCTCCATGAGCGCGTCGTCGTTCTCGGCGACGGTCTCCAGGAGCTTGTCGCGCCACTCCTGCGCGGCGTCCTCGTGGTCGCGCGGGATGTCGACGACGTCGTAGGACGCGCCCTTGTCCTCGGTGTGCCAGAGCAGGCCCTTCATCCGGACCAGGTCGATGACACCCTTGAAGTCGGACTCGACGCCCCACGGCAGCTGGATGACGGCCGGGGTCGCGCCCAGGCGGTCGACCATCATGTCGACGCAGCGGTGGAACTCGGCACCGACGCGGTCCATCTTGTTGACGAACGCGATCCGCGGCACCTTGTACCGGTCCGCCTGCCGCCACACCGTCTCGCTCTGCGGCTCCACGCCGGCGACCGCGTCGAACACGGCGACAGCGCCGTCGAGGACCCGCAGAGAGCGCTCCACCTCGACGGTGAAGTCCACGTGACCGGGCGTGTCGATGATGTTGATGGTGTGGTCACGCCACTTGCAGGTGGTGGCAGCGGAGGTGATGGTGATCCCCCGCTCCTGCTCCTGCTCCATCCAGTCCATCGTGGCGCCACCCTCGTGGACTTCACCGATCTTGTAGTTCACACCGGTGTAGTAGAGGATGCGCTCGGTCGTCGTGGTCTTACCCGCGTCGATGTGCGCCATGATCCCGATGTTCCGGGTCATGGCGAGGGCGGCACGTACGTCAGCCATGACAGGTCACCAGCGGTAGTGGGCGAAAGCCTTGTTGGACTCCGCCATCTTGTGGGTATCCTCCCGGCGCTTAACGCTCGCGCCGAGACCGTTGCTCGCGTCGATCAGCTCGTTCATGAGCCGCTCGGTCATCGTCTTCTCACGCCGGGCCCGGGCGTAGCCCACCAGCCAGCGCAGCGCCAGCGTGGTGCTGCGGCTGGCGCGCACCTCGACCGGCACCTGGTAGGTCGCGCCACCGACCCGGCGGCTGCGGACCTCCAGGGTCGGCTTGACGTTGTCCAGCGCGCGCTTGAGCGTGACGACGGGGTCGTTGCCGGTCTTCTCACGGGCGCCCTCGAGCGCGCCGTAGACGATCCGCTCGGCGACCGACTTCTTGCCGTTGAGCAGCACCTTGTTAATCAAGGCGGTCACCAGCGGCGACCCGTACACCGGGTCGACCGCGACGGTGTGCTTGGGAGCGGGCCCCTTGCGCGGCATCAGCCCTTCTCCTTCTTCGCGCCGTAGCGGCTGCGGGCCTGCTTACGGTTGCGCACGCCCTGGGTGTCCAGAGCGCCGCGCACGATCTTGTAACGAACGCCCGGGAGGTCCTTCACTCGGCCGCCCCGGACCAGGACCATCGAGTGCTCCTGGAGGTTGTGGCCGACGCCCGGGATGTAGGCGGTGACCTCGATGCCGCTGGACAGCCGGACCCGGGCGACCTTGCGCAGCGCCGAGTTCGGCTTCTTCGGGGTCGTGGTGTAGACGCGGGTGCACACACCCCGACGCTGCGGGCTTCCCTTGAGGGCAGGGGTCTTGGTCTTCTCGACCTTGTCCTGCCGGCCCTTGCGGACCAGCTGCTGGATCGTGGGCAACGCCGCTCCGTTCCTCTTCCAACTCGTGGTGCTGCTGTTCTGCGTCTGCCTGGCGGCCAGACCGTCCCGGGCCCGAAGCCCCAGCCAGCGGGGTGGGGCTCCGACCCACGCGGTCGGGCGTGTCGCGCCTGCCAGCACCCATCGGCGCATGCCGATTCGTCCTGAGAGGAGCGCGCCTGCCCGGCACTGGCCGCTCCGCCGGGCACCGCTACGCGGCTCCCAGCGGAGCAATGACCGACACGGGCCCGACTGTCGCCGACGGCGCCAACCCGCCGGCTCAAGCTTCGCCGCTGCCCGGGGATACCCCAGACCGGGGTCACCCGCGCGCCGCGTTGCTACGCGTCAGTCTGGCGCCACAGCGCCGCATCGGGGCGCAGGACACACGCCAGAGTCACGTGGACTCTGGCCACAGGTCGCAACACTACTCCACGCCCACGTCAAGTGTCGAACCGGGTCCCCAGCGCGCCCACGGCTCTATGAGAGCCGCCCGCCGGACGCTGCGGAGGAGGCGCCTCGCCTGCCTCCTCCCGGATCCGGTGACCCGGTCCGCCCGTCACCGTTGACGTGTTCGGGGATTCCAGGGGGCCGAACCCCCTGGGCGGTCGGCACCGGCCCCGCTTGGCTGACCGCGAGGTCAGCGTCCGGTGTCGGCCACCCCATGCTGGCTGTGGGGCCAGCGACCCGTCGCCACTGCCACCTCGAACGGACCCGCACCTGAACGAATCCGGCGGCAGTGGCCCCGCGGCTGCTCATTCTGCCGCTCTGGCAGGCTCGACGGGAGCGAAACAGCAAGGTTCGCGGCAAAGTTGCGCGACTGTAACCCCGGTACCGCCCAATCAGCCACCCAGGGAGCACGCATGGTGACCAGCAGCCCAGCACCGCCGACGAGCGCGGCCGGCGCGGCCGGTGACGCCGGCGCGGCCGCCGACCCGCGTCGCCGGCCGACCAGGGCGGAACTGCTGGCCGCCTACGGCAAGGCCGTGCCCGACCTGGTCGCCCCCGGGCTGAAGGTGCTGATCTGCGGGATCAACCCGTCGCTGGCCGCCGGGGCGACCGGGTTCCACTTCGGCGGCACCGCGAACCGGCTGTGGGCGACGCTGCACCGCGCCGGCTTCACCGACCGCCAGCTGCACCCGTCGGAGACCGACGAGCTGCTGGCCCGCGGCATCGGCATCACGAACATCGTCAACCGGGCCACCGCCCGTGCCGACGAGATCAGCGCCGACGAGATCCGGGCCGGCGTGGGCCGGCTGAAGGCCCTCGTGGAGCAGTACCAGCCCGCCTGGCTGGCGTTCCTGGGCCTGGGCGCCTACCGGACCGCGTTCGGGCAGAAGAAGGCGACCGTCGGCCGCCAGCCCGACCACCTCGGCGACACCGGCGTCTGGCTGCTGCCGAATCCCAGCGGCCTCAACGCCCACTACACGCTGGACGCCTTGGTCGCCGCCTACCGCGAGCTCCATGTGGCCGCCTACGGCGGCTAGCTTCTATGAGGCCGCCTGCGGCGGCTGGGCTCGACGAGACCGCAAGACGCCGAACGGCGGGCGCCCCGTGCTGGGACGCCCGCCGTTCGGCGTTGGTGGATCAGCGGTAGTCGGAGCTGCGGTAGTCGAACTCGTCCAGCGGGACGGCCTGGCCGCTGCCGGCCCCGAAGTGGCCGTACTCGACGGTGCCGCCGTCGTCGAAGCCGCCGACGGTGTACATCGCCGCCCGCGCCTCCTCGGTCGGCTCCACCCGGATGTTGCGGTACCGCGGGATACCGGTACCGGCCGGGATGAGCTTGCCGATGATGACGTTCTCCTTCAGGCCGACCAGCGAGTCCGACCGGGCGTTGATCGCCGCGTCGGTGAGCACCCGGGTGGTCTCCTGGAAGGAGGCGGCCGACAGCCACGACTCGGTGGCCAGCGAGGCCTTGGTGATGCCCATGAGCACCGGCCGGGCCGACGCCGGCTGGCCGCCGGCCTCGACGACGCGGCGGTTCTCCGCCTCGAACTTCGACCGCTCGACCAGCTCGCCCGGCAGCAGGTTGGTGTCGCCCGACTCGAGCACGTTCACCCGCTTGAGCATCTGGCGGATGATGATCTCGATGTGCTTGTCGTGGATCGACACACCCTGCGACCGGTACACCTCCTGGACCTGCTCGACCAGGTGGAGCTGGACCTGGCGCGGGCCGAGGATGCGCAGCACCTCGTGCGGGTCCACGGCACCGTCGACGAGCTGGGTGCCGACCTCGATGTGCTCGCCCTCGGAGACCCGCAGCCGCATGCGGCGCTGCACCGGGTAGGCCACCTCGTCGCTGCCGTCGTCCGGCACGACGACGACCTTGAGCGCCTTCTCGGTGTCCTCGATCTTCACCCGGCCGCTGACCTCGCTGATCGGGGCCTTGCCCTTGGGGCTGCGGGCCTCGAACAGCTCGACCACTCGCGGCAGGCCCTGGGTGATGTCGTCACCGGCGACACCACCGCTGTGGAACGTACGCATGGTCAGCTGGGTACCGGGCTCACCGATCGACTGGGCGGCGACGATGCCCACCGCCTCGCCGACGTCGACCAGCTTGCCGGTGGCCAGCGACCGGCCGTAGCACAGCGCGCAGACGCCGCGGCGCGACTCGCAGGTCAGGGCGGAGCGGACGCGGACGGTCTCGATCCCGGCCTCGATCAGCTGCTGGATCAGCACGTCACCGAGGTCGGAGCCGGCCGCGACGATGATGTCGCCGTTGGCGTCGACGACGTCCTGGGCCAGCGTGCGGGCGTACGCCGAGGTCTCCGCGTACCGGTCGCGGACCAGCTTCCCGGTCACCGGGTCCTTGCGGGCGATCCGGGTGACCACGCCGCGCTCGGTGCCGCAGTCGTCGTCGCGGACGATGACGTCCTGGCTGACGTCGACCAGCCGGCGGGTCAGGTAGCCGGAGTCGGCGGTCCGCAGCGCGGTGTCGGCGAGACCCTTGCGGGCGCCGTGCGTGGAGATGAAGTACTCCAGCACGGACAGGCCCTCGCGGAAGTTCGCCTTGATCGGCCGCGGGATGATCTCGCCCTTCGGGTTGGAGACCAGGCCACGCATACCGGCGAGCTGCCGGATCTGCATCATGTTTCCGGCCGCGCCGGAGTTGACCAGCATGGCGACCGGGTTGGTCTCCGGGAAGTTGGCTTCCATGGCCTCGGCGACCTTGTTCGTCGCCTCGGTCCAGATCTGGACCAGCTCGCTGCGGCGCTCCTCGTCGGAGAGGAAACCGCGGTCGAACTGGCGCTCGACCCGCTCGGCCTTCTTCTCGTACTCGTCGAGGATCTCGGCCTTGTTCGGCGGCGCGATGACGTCCTCGATCGCGACGGTCACACCGGACCGGGTGGCCCAGTAGAAACCGGCCGTCTTGAGCGCGTCCAGGGTCGCCGCCACCTGGATCTTCGGGTACCGCTCGGCCAGGTCGTTGACGATCGCGGCCTGGTCGCGCTTGTGCAGCAGCTTGTTGATGAACGGGTACCCCTCGGGCAGCGCCTCGTTGAGCAGGCAGCGCCCGAACGTCGTCTCCAGGGTGAACGGGTCGCCCGGCATCCAGCCCGCCGACGGCTCCCAGTCGGTCGGCGGGGTGTGGTCGCGCAGCCGGACCTTGATCCGCGCCTGCAGGTCGATCTCCCGCGCGTCGAAGGCCATCTGCGCCTCGGCGACGCTGGCGAACGCCCGGCCCTCGCCCTTGGCCCCCTCGGCCATCCGGGACAGGTGGAACACGCCGGTGACCATGTCGAGGCTCGGCATCGCCAGCGGACGACCGGACGCCGGCGAGAGGATGTTGTTGCTCGACAGCATCAGGATCCGGGCCTCGGCCTGCGCCTCGGCGGACAGCGGCAGGTGCACCGCCATCTGGTCGCCGTCGAAGTCCGCGTTGAACGCGGTGCAGACCAGCGGGTGGATCTGGATGGCCTTGCCCTCGACGAGCTGCGGCTCGAACGCCTGGATACCGAGGCGGTGCAGCGTCGGCGCCCGGTTGAGCAGCACCGGGTGCTCGGTGATGACCTCCTCGAGCACGTCCCAGACGACCGGCCGGGCGCGCTCCACCATCCGCTTCGCGGACTTGATGTTCTGCGCGTGGTTGAGGTCGACCAGCCGCTTCATCACGAACGGCTTGAACAGCTCCAGCGCCATCTGCTTGGGCAGACCGCACTGGTGCAGCTTGAGCTGCGGGCCGACGACGATGACCGACCGGCCGGAATAGTCGACCCGCTTACCGAGCAGGTTCTGGCGGAACCGGCCCTGCTTGCCCTTGAGCATGTCGGACAGCGACTTCAGCGGGCGGTTGCCCGGGCCGGTGACCGGGCGGCCGCGGCGGCCGTTGTCGAACAGCGCGTCGACGGCCTCCTGCAGCATCCGCTTCTCGTTGTTGACGATGATCTCGGGCGCGCCGAGGTCGAGCAGCCGCTTGAGCCGGTTGTTCCGGTTGATGACGCGCCGGTACAGGTCGTTGAGGTCCGACGTGGCGAACCGGCCACCGTCGAGCTGCACCATCGGGCGCAGGTCCGGCGGGATGACCGGGACGCAGTCCAGCACCATCCCCATCGGGGAGTTGCGGGTGTTCAGGAACGCCGAGACCACCTTGAGCCGCTTGAGGGCGCGGGCCTTCTTCTGGCCCTTGCCGGTGCGGATGGTCTCGCGCAGCGACTCGGCCTCGGCGGCCAGGTCGAAGTCGGCCAGGCGGCGCTGCAGCGCCTCGGCGCCCATGCCACCCTCGAAGTACTGGCCGAACCGGTCCTTCAGCTCGCGGTAGAGCAGCTCGTCCGGCTCCAGGTCCTGGACCTTGAGGTTCTTGAACCGCTCGAACACCCGGTCGAGGTCGTCGATCTTGCGCTGGGCGCGCTCGCGGATCTGGCGCATCTCGCGCTCGGCCGCCTCGCGGACCTTGCGGCGCGCGTCGCCCTTGGCGCCCTCGGCCTCCAGCTGGGCCAGGTCCTGCTCCAGCTTGCGCTGGCGGGCCTCGATGTCGGCGTTCTTGCGGTCCTCCAGGGCCTGCTTCTCGACCGAGATGCGGGCCTCGAGGGTGGGCAGGTCACGGTGGCGCGCCTCGACGTCCACCTTGGTGATCATGTAGGCGGCGAAGTAGATGACCTTCTCGAGGTCCTTCGGCGCCAGGTCGAGCAGGTAGCCGAGGCGGCTCGGCACGCCCTTGAAGTACCAGATGTGGGTGACCGGGGCGGCCAGCTCGATGTGCCCCATCCGCTCCCGGCGCACCTTCGCGCGGGTGACCTCGACGCCGCAGCGCTCGCAGATGATGCCCTTGAACCGGACCCGCTTGTACTTGCCGCAGTAGCACTCCCAGTCCCGGGTCGGGCCGAAGATCTTCTCGCAGAAGAGCCCGTCCTTCTCCGGCTTGAGGGTCCGGTAGTTGATGGTCTCCGGCTTCTTCACCTCGCCGTGCGACCACTGACGGATGTCATCGGCCGTGGCCAGGCCGATGCGCAGCTCGTCGAAGAAGTTGACGTCCAGCAAGACTGTCGCCTGCTCTCTCTTTCTCAGTCGGGACGCTCAGTCATTCGGTCACCGGTGCCGGCCTGCCCCGCCCGGGTCGCGGGCGGGGCAGGCACACCCGTCAGACCTCCTCGACGCTGCTCGGCTCGCGCCGGGACAGGTCGATGCCAAGCTCCTCCGCGGCCCGGAACACGTCCTCGTCGGTGTCGCGCATCTCGATCTGGACGCCGTCGCTGGACAGCACCTCGACGTTGAGGCACAGCGACTGCATCTCCTTGATGAGGACCTTGAACGACTCGGGGATCCCGGGCTCCGGGATGTTCTCGCCCTTGACGATCGCCTCGTAGACCTTGACCCGGCCGTGGACGTCGTCGGACTTGATGGTCAGCAGCTCCTGCAGCGCGTACGCGGCGCCGTACGCCTCGAGCGCCCACACCTCCATCTCACCGAAGCGCTGGCCACCGAACTGCGCCTTACCGCCCAGCGGCTGCTGGGTGATCATCGAGTAGGGGCCGGTGGACCGGGCGTGGATCTTGTCGTCCACGAGGTGGAGCAGCTTGAGGATGTAGATGTAGCCGACAGCGACCGGGTACGGGTACGGCTCGCCGGTCCGGCCGTCGAACAGCCGGGCCTTGCCGGACGACCCGATCAGCTGGACGCCGTCCCGGTTCGGCAGGGTGGAGCCCAGCAGGCCGGTGATCTCCTCCTCGCGGGCGCCGTCGAACACGGGCGTCGCCACGTTGGTGTCCGACGGGGCCGAGTCCGCGCCGATCGAGCGCAGGCGCTCCTTCCACGGATCGTTGCCCTCGTCCACCTTCCAGCCGCTCTTGGCGACCCACCCGAGGTGGGTCTCCAGGATCTGGCCGATGTTCATCCGTCGCGGCACACCGTGCGGGTTGAGCACGACGTCGACCGGCGTGCCGTCCTCGAGGAACGGCATGTCCTCCTGCGGGAGGATCTTGGCGATGACGCCCTTGTTGCCGTGCCGGCCGGCGAGCTTGTCACCGTCGGTGATCTTCCGCTTCTGGGCGACGTAGACCCGCACCAGCTCGTTGACGCCGGGCGGCAGCTCGTCGCCGTCCTCGCGGGAGAACACCCGCACGCCGATGACCTTGCCGGACTCACCGTGCGGCACCTTCAGCGAGGTGTCCCGGACCTCCCGGGCCTTCTCGCCGAAGATGGCCCGCAGCAGCCGCTCCTCCGGGGTCAGCTCGGTCTCACCCTTCGGGGTGACCTTGCCGACCAGGACGTCACCGGGGTTGACCTCGGCGCCGATCCGGATGATCCCGCGCTCGTCGAGGTCGGCGAGCACCTCCTCGGCGACGTTTGGGATGTCGCGGGTGATCTCCTCCGGGCCCAGCTTGGTGTCCCGGGCGTCGACCTCGTGCTCCTCGATGTGGATCGAGCTGAGCACGTCGTCCTGGACCAGCCGCTGGGAGAGGATGATCGCGTCCTCGTAGTTGTGGCCCTCCCACGGCATGAAGGCGACCAGCAGGTTCTTGCCGAGCGCCATCTCGCCGTTGTGGGTGCACGGGCCGTCGGCGATCACCTGGCCGGCGGTGACCCGGTCGCCCTCGTCGACGATCGGCTTCTGGTTGATGCAGGTGCCCTGGTTCGACCGGCGGAACTTGGCCAGCCGGTAGGTGCGCCGGGTGCCGTCGTCCTGCATGACGGTGATGTAGTCCGCGGACAGGTCCTCGACCACGCCGTCCTGCTGGCAGACGATCACGTCACCGGCGTCCTTGGCGGCGCGGGCCTCCATGCCGGTACCGACCAGCGGCGCCTCGGAGCGCAGCAGCGGCACGGCCTGGCGCTGCATGTTCGAACCCATCAGCGCGCGGTTCGCGTCGTCGTGCTCGAGGAAGGGGATCATGGCCGTCGCCACCGACACCATCTGGCGCGGCGAGACGTCCATGTAGTCGACCTCGTCCGGCGGGATGAACTCGACCTCGCCACCCTTGCGGCGGACGAGCACGCGGTCCTCGGCGAACCGGCCGTCGGGCGTCAGCGGCGCGTTCGCCTGCGCGACGACGTGCCGGTCCTCCTCGTCCGCGGTCAGGTAGTCGATCTGGTCCGTGACCTTGCCACCGACGACCTTGCGGTACGGCGTCTCGACGAAGCCGAACGGGTTGACCCGGGCGAACGTCGACAGCGAGCCGATGAGGCCGATGTTCGGGCCTTCCGGGGTCTCGATCGGGCACATCCGGCCGTAGTGGCTCGGGTGCACGTCACGGACCTCCATGCCGGCCCGCTCCCGGGACAGACCACCCGGGCCGAGCGCCGACAGGCGGCGCTTGTGGGTCAGCCCGGCCAGCGGGTTGGTCTGGTCCATGAACTGGGACAGCTGGCTGGTGCCGAAGAACTCCTTGATGGAGGCGACGACCGGCCGGATGTTGATCAGGGTCTGCGGCGTGATCGCCTCGACGTCCTGGGTGGTCATCCGCTCGCGGACGACCCGCTCCATCCGGGCGAGGCCGAGGCGCACCTGGTTCTGGATCAGCTCGCCGACCGTGCGCAGGCGCCGGTTGCCGAAGTGGTCGATGTCGTCGACCTCGTACTCCGGGTCGGTGCCCTCGTGCAGCTTCACGACGTACTCGATCGTGCGGACGATGTCCTCCTCGGTGAGGACGCCGCACGACGGGTCGACCTGCAGGCCCAGCTTCTTGTTCACCTTGTAGCGGCCGACCTTGGCCAGGTCGTAGCGCTTCGGGTTGAAGAAGAGGTTCTCCAGCAGCGTCTGCGCGGACTCGCGCGTCGGCGGCTCGCCCGGGCGCAGCTTGCGGTAGATGTCCAGCAGCGCGTCGTCCTGGCCGGAGGTGTGGTCCTTCTCCAGCGTGTTGCGCATCGACGGGTACTGGCCGAAACGCTCGAGAATGCGCGCCTCGTCCCAGCCGAGCGCCTTGAGCAGAACCGTGACGGACTGACGCCGCTTGCGGTCGATACGGACACCGACGGTGTCCCGCTTGTCAATCTCGAACTCCAGCCAGGCGCCCCGCGACGGGATCACCTTGCAGGAGAACAGGTCCTTGTCCGAGGTCTTGTCGAGCGTCTTCTCGAAGTACACGCCCGGCGACCGGACGAGCTGGCTGACGACGACCCGCTCGGTCCCGTTGATGACGAACGTGCCCTTGGGAGTCATGAGCGGGAAGTCGCCCATGAACACCGTCTGGCTCTTGATCTCGCCAGTGGTGTTGTTCGTGAACTCGGCGGTGACGAACATCGGCGCCGAGTAGGTCATGTCCTTGTCCTTGCACTCCTCGACGGAGTACTTGGGCGGCTCGAACCGGTGATCCCGGAACGACAGGGACATGGACCCGGAGAAGTCCTCGATCGGGGAGATCTCCTCGAAGACCTCCTCGAGGCCGGAGGTCAGCGGGACATCGTCACGCCCGGCATCGATGGCTTCCTGGACCCTCTCCTGCCAGGCTTCGCTGCCGATCAGCCAGTCGAAGGACTGGGTCTGCAGCGCGAGAAGATCCGGAACCTCGAGGGGCTCGACGATCTTTGCAAACGAGATGCGGGAGGCGGAGCGCGAGGCGGCCAAGGTGGTCCTTCCGGTGGCGTGGGCGTCGGGCGGGAGACGCGTACAGCCGTCGGGGTGGTCAGGTGATCATTGTCGCGCCGCGGCGACTCGCGGCGTCAGCGGGGTCCTTCTCGGCAGGCTTACGTCGGTCTGATCCGCTGACCTGATCGCCACACCGAGGCGTCCGGGGCCGCGCCCGGCGAGGAGGCGGGTGCGTCGACACCCCGCGGGAGGGGTACCGGACGGCCCACCACACCTGGCGGGAGCGGGTCGGACAGGCCGAGTGCAACGAATTGGACAGCGCAAACTAGCAGTGTAGCCCTAGGCTGCACTGCTGACAAGCCCCGTCGTCATGTCCGTGGTGCACTGCTCCGCGCTGTCTTGCCGCCTGTCACCGACCCGCCTGCGTTTCCCGGCCTCGACCCTCCTGCTGCCCGCGGGCCCTGGGCCCGCTCGTTCGTCTCCGGCCACCCCTGCCACGCCGGCCGGCCCGGTGCTGGGCCCCACTGTCTGGCTGCCACTGCGCTGGCCGGCAGTCCTGGCGGGCAACCACCAGGGTCGTACCCCTGGGCTGCCATCACTCTGTCTGCCTGGAGCTGTCTGCGCCAGATCAGTGGCGGTGGTCCGCCAAATGATGGAACTCCGTTGTTGGGGAGTCCGTCAACCCCTGCCAGTCCACCGATCTGCTGTCGGTCGCCTACTTACCGGTAGGTACGGCCCCTACCGACCGTACCGGTCAGACCCGGCCCCTCGAGCCGACCCGCAGGTCACCCCCTCGTTACCCGTGGCCGCCCCGGCCACTCCGGGTACGGACGGTGATTGCCATCATGCGCCCGGCGGTCGGCCAACCGACCCGCCGTCATCGCCTGCCCGAGCGGGGCTCCCGCTCCCCTGGGCCCCGCACCGCCGCGCGCCCCGCCAGGCGCCGCGTCCTCGCGCCCCGCCGCCACCGCGCGGAGCTCCCGCCAGCCGCCGAGCGGCCCCACCGCCTCCGCGGAGCGTCCCCACCGGCGGCCGCCGCGCGGCGTCCTACCAGCAT
>JADGHD010000372.1 GCA_019689615.1 Frankia sp.
CCCGGGCCCCGCGGGCCCCGGCGCCGCCCGGGGGGGCGGCCGGGGGGGGGGGCGCCGCCGGGCGGCGCGGAGTCGGATCAGGCCCAGCCGGGCATCGGGAAGGCGGCCGTGAGCTCGCGCACCTCGCTGGCGATCTGGGCGAGGACGGCCTCGTCGCCGTCGCCGGCTGCCTTGACGGCCTGGTCGATCCAGGAGGCGATCTGGCGCATCTCGGCGGCGCCCATGCCGCGGGTGGTGACCGCGGCGGTGCCGAGGCGCAGGCCGGACGGGTCGAACGGCTTGCGCTGGTCGAACGGCACGGTGTTGTAGTTCAGCTCGATGCCGGCCCGGTCGAGCGCCTGGGCCGCCGGCTTGCCGCCGATGCCCTTGCTGGTCAGGTCGATCAGGATCAGGTGGTTGTCGGTGCCGCCGGAGACCAGGTCGAACCCGCGCTCGGCGAGCGCCTCGGCCAGCGCGGCGGCGTTCGTGACGACGGCGTGGGCGTAGTCGCGGAAGCCCTGGGTGGCCGCCTCGCGCAGGGCGACGGCGATCGCGGCCGTGGTGTGGTTGTGCGGGCCACCCTGCAGGCCGGGGAAGACGGCCTTGTCGATCGCGGCGGCGTGCGCGGCGTCGGACATGATCATCGCGCCGCGCGGGCCGCGCAGCGTCTTGTGGGTGGTCGTCGAGATCACCGGGGCGTGGCCGACCGGCGACGGGTGCGCGCCACCGGCGATCAGGCCGGCGATGTGCGCGATGTCGGCGACCAGGATCGCGCCGACCTCCTGGGCGATCTCGGCGAACGCCGCGAAGTCGATCGTCCGCGGGATCGCCGTGCCGCCACAGAAGATCACCTTCGGCCGCTCGGCCCGGGCCAGCTCGCGCACCTCGTCCATGTCGACCCGGCCGGTGTCCCGGCGGACGCCGTAGCGGACGGCGCGGAACCACCTGCCGGTCGCGGACACCGACCAGCCGTGGGTCAGGTGGCCGCCCATCGGCAGCGACATGCCCATCACGGTGTCGCCCGGCTCCAGGAAGGCCAGGTAGACGGCCAGGTTGGCGGGCGAGCCCGAGTAGGGCTGGACGTTGGCGTGCTCGACCCCGAACAGCTCCTTCGCCCGGTTGACCGCGAGCGTCTCGAGCGGGTCGATGAACTGCTGGCCCTCGTAGTAGCGCCGGCCGGGGTAGCCCTCGGAGTACTTGTTGGTCAGCACGGTGCCGCAGGCCTCGAGGACCGCGGTGGAGACGTAGTTCTCCGAGGCGATGAGACGGATCTTCTCGTACTGCCGCCGCGCCTCCCCCTCGACCAGCCGCGCGATCTCGGGATCCGCGCTGGCCAGGTGCGCAATGGACGGCTGGTGCATGAGGACCTCCAGGTGGGGAGCTGCCCGGCCCGCCCGCGTCCACACCTCAGGGCGCCTGCTGGCGGCGCGGGCCGCGTCCAAAGGGGACGAGCCGCGCCGGCGGACACCAAACGGGCACGTGCTGTCATCTGCCCGGCGGCACCCAGGCGCACGGTGCCGTGCCGATCCGTCGCTCCCCGGTGGTTGACTCCACCCCAGCGCGCCAGTCACGACTCGGGGCGCAGCCTACCAGGCCCGTTACCGCGCAGGCCGACCTCCCCCGCCCGGGCGTGCCACGTGCGAGCGCCGCCACGGCCGGCCGGCCGGCGCCCCCAACCGACCGCTGCCACCCGCGGCGATTACCGCCCGCGTACGTCCGGGTACGCAACTGCCAGGTCTGTGCTGGACGGACGCGGCGGCCGGCCGGGCCGCCCGGGTCGCACCCGCGGGAGGTGGGACATGGTCGAGACGCTGGCTGAGCTGCCGCTGTCGTCGTGGGCCGACACCAAGGAGACGGTGCACCGGTACCTGCAGGTCGTCGGCAAGATCCGGCTGGCGGCGAGCCCACGGCGCAACCACTGGTGGAACGTGCCGTTCCACGTCACCGGCCGCGGCCTGACCACCCGCCCGATGGGGCAGGTCGACGGCAACCCGATCTTCGCGATCGACTTCGACTTCGTCGGGCACGAGCTGGTGGTGTGCGCGCTGGACGGCGAGCGGATCACGTTCCCGCTGCCCAACCGGTCGGTGGCGTCGTTCTACCAGCGGACGATGGACGCGCTGGCCGACATCGGGGTCAAGGTGCACATCCAGCACCCGCACCCGTTCGACCTGCCGGACTCCCGCCGGGCGTTCGAGGACGACACCGAGCACGCCGCCTACGACCCGGCCAAGGTCACCCGATACTGGCAGACGCTCAGCCAGGTCAACCTGCTGCTGGAGGAGTTCGCTGCCGGTTTCCGCGGCAAGGTCAGCCCGGTGCACCACTTCTGGCACACCTTCGACATCGCGCACACCCGCTTCGGCGAGCGGATCGTCGACGAGGGCCGCGACATCGACCCGGTGACCCGGGAGGCGTACTCCCAGGAGGTGATCAGCTTCGGTTTCTGGTTCGGCGACGACCAGATTCCCGAGCCGGCGTTCTACTCCTACACCGCGCCCGAGCCCGCGGGCCTGGCCGACGAGCCGCTGCGCCCGGACGGCCTGGCCAGCTGGCAGACCAGGCACGGCAGCCACCTCGCCGTCCTCCCGCTGGCCGCGCTGCGCGACTGCCAGGACCGTCGCGCCGCCGCGCTGGAGTTCTACGAGAGCGCCTATCAGGCCGGCGCGCGGCGGGCCGGATGGGACGTCGAGCGCCTGGCCAGCCCGCACGGCATCACCGACCCGGTCCTGCACCCGCTCGACCAGCCGCACGACCGGCTGGGGCCGCGGCCGACGCCGCCGCACGCCGTGCCGGGGGCGGACTAGCCGCCGCCGCGCCGCGGGCAACGCGCGCCGGCGGCCGCCCGCGGTGAGCCCGGCGTGGGCCCCGGTCACTCGCACACCGTCCCCGGCTTCGGCAGCTCGAGGTCGATCAGGTAGCGGTTGACGATGTCGTGCACGCAGGTGCTCGGCCCGGTGTAGGCGCCGTGGGTGTAGGAGCGCCAGGTGAGCAGCTCGCTGTTGGACAGCCTCCTGGCGACCGAGACCGCCTCGGGGTAGGGGGTGGCCGGGTCGCCGGTGGTCCCGATGACCAGGATCGGCGGGGCGCCCTCGGCCGTGAACGGGCCGGTGTAGCGCGACGCGGCCCGCTGCGGCCAGAACGCGCAGCTCAGGCCACCCAGCGCGACCGAGCTGCCGATCCGGGGGTACTCGGCGGCCAGCTCGTCCGACAGCCGCCGGTACGCGGCCACGTCGCGCGGGTAGGCCTGGTCGGCGCAGTTGATCGCGTTGTTGGCGTCGAACGAGTTGTCGTAGGTGCCGTCGTCGCGCCGACCGGCCTGCTCCTGGGCGAGCGCGAGCATCGCCGACCCGTCGTCGAACTCGTCGGCCAGCGCGAGCACCAGGTCGAGGGTCGGCCACAGCTCCTGGCTGTAGAGCAGCTCGATGATGGCCGACCGCGCGACCGTGTCGTCCACCAGGTGCGGGCCGGGGCCCAGCTCCTTGCCGGTCGCCTCGATCGGGTCCTCGGCCAGCCGGGCCATCAGCCGGTCGTACGCGCCGGCCGGGTCGCCCCCGCCGAACAGGCAGTCCGGGTCGGCCGCGCAGTCGGCGAGGAAGGCGTTCAGCGCCGCCTCGAACGCCGCGGCCTGCATCCGGGTCTCCTCGAACGGCCGGTTGAGCGCCATCTCCGGGTCGACGACCGAGTCGAGCACGAGCGCGCGCAGCCGGGTCGGGAACAGCGCCGCGTAGGTAAGGCCGAGCTGGGTGCCGTACGAGCCGCCGAACGCGGTGAGCCGGTGCTCGCCGAGCGCGGCCCGGATCAGGTCGACGTCGCGGGCCGCGGCCTCGGTCGACAGGTACGGCAGCAGCCACCCGCTCATCCGCTCGCAGCCCTCGGCCACCTCGCGCTCGGCCGCGACGCTCGCGGCGAACTCCGCCGCCGTCAGCCGGTCGGCGCCGCCGCTGGCCGTCGCCCCGCCGCCGCGGCCGGCACCTGGGGCGTCGACGCCCAGCAGGAGCACGTCCTTCTGCTCGTCGGCCAGGCAGCGCACCGGGGCGCTCTCGCCGACGCCGCGCTGGTCGAACCCGACGATGTCGAACCGGTCGCGGATCGGGTCGTCGAACAGGTCAGGGTAGGTCCTGATCGTCTCGACACCGGAGACGCCCGGGCCGCCCTCCAGCCACAGCAGCGAGCCGATCCGCTGCGCCGGGTCCCGCGCGGGGCGGCGGACCAGCGCCAGCTCGATCGTGCCGGCGGCCGGCCTGGCGTGGTCCAGCGGCACCGGCAGGGTCGCGCACTCGAGCTCGTCGCCGTCCTCGCCGTCGTCGGCCGCGTCGGGGCAGGGCTGCCAGTCCAGCGCCGGCACCGCCAGCGGCAGGGGCGATGGCCTGGGCAGCGGTGTGGCCGGTGCCGGGCGCGACGACGCGTCGGCGGCCGGCCCAGCGGCTCCCAGCACGGACAGTGTCACCACGGCGAGCACGCCGGTGACGCGAGCTTGCCAGGACGGGTACACGCGCCCTCCGATGCCAAAGGTTCATTACTCTACGTGACAGCAGTATTCCGCAGAGTGCCGACGCGCGGTCTCGGCGGACCCGGTCCGGCCGAGAGGTCCGGTCTGACGCTGGCGCGGGCGCGGGCATGCTGGAAAAGTCGGGCGGGTGGACTACCTGGCGCTGCTGAACGAAGAGGCCGACGCGCTGCTGGAGGCCGCCACGTCGGACCTGTCCGCCCCGGTCGCGGGCTGCCCCGGATGGGACTGCCGGCGGCTGGTCCGCCACGTCGCAAGGGTGCTCGCGTCCACGGCCGCGCACCTGCCGCGCGGCGTCACCGACCTGCCCGGCCGGCCGGCGCCCGCCCCGGAGGACGACGCCGGCCTGCTCGCCTACTACCGGCAGGCGGTCGAGGACGCGCTCGCGGCCCTGCGCGCGACCGGCCCGGCGGCGCCGGCCTGGAACTTCACGGGCGCGCCGAAGGTCGCCGGGTTCTGGCCGCGCCGGCTGGCGCAGGAGCTGCAGATCCACGCCTGGGACGCGGCCGAGGCGGTCGGGCGGCCCCGCCCGCTGGACCCGGCGCTCGCCGCGGACGGGATCGACGAGCTGCTGCGGATCCTGCTGCCGGCGGCGCGGGCGTCGGGGCAGTCGAAGCCCGGGGACGGCAGCGCCCACGTGCACCTGACCGACGCCGCCGGCGAGTGGACGGTCCGGCTGGCGGGCCCGTCCGTCGAGGTCAGCGCGGAACACACGAAGGGTGACGCCGCGCTGCGCGGCCCGGCCGGCCCGGCGCTGCTCGCGCTGTGGGGCCGGGTCGACTTCACCGCCGGCGGGCTCACCCCGTTCGGCGACCAGGAGCTGCTCGTCGCGCTGCGCCCGAGCCTGTGAGCGGGCGGCCGCCCCGGGGGCCGGGCACGAGCCCCGGGGCAGTCTCTTATACACATCACCGAGCCCACGAGACGGAGCTA
>JADGHD010000373.1 GCA_019689615.1 Frankia sp.
GGCTGCGAGCCGTCGGGGAGTTCGGGTGCGGGAGCGGCGGCGGGGACGGTCGCGGTGGGCGCTTCGCCCGAGGGCGCGGCCGTGGCCTCGGGCTGGCCGGGAACCGTGACCGTCGTGGCCGGTCCGTCCCGGTCGTCGCTCAGGCTCCTCACCGAGGCAAGATTATCGGCCGGCCTCGGCACCGCCCGGTGCGGGTGGCGCACTGACAGCCGGCTCACACCGCCTCTGTCAGCCATCGGCCGAGGTTGCACCGGATGCCCCGGATCCGGACGGCCCGACCCGCCGCCGCGTCCTTCCTCGCCGCCCCGCCGCCGGCCGTCCGCGAGGAGCTGCCGCCGCCGGGGCCCGCGGGCTACCCGACGGCCCGGCTGACGATGCCGTCGTCGTCATCGCCGACCTCGTCGTCGGCCCATTCGGCCGCATCCGGCGGCGCCAGGTCCTGGGCGGCGTGACCGCGGGCGTCGGCGCCGCCCGGCAGGGCTACCAGGCCCGGTTCGCCGACGCCCACCGGGCCGTCGGCCTCGCCCTGCTCGCTCGGCTCGCCCGGCTCGCCGTCCGTGGGCGCCGGCCGCTGCGCCCGCGCGGCCTTGGCCGGGTGCCAGGCAAGTTCCAGCCCGACCGCGTCCGCCTCGACCTCGAACCGGGTGCGCTTCTGGCCCTCGGCGCTCTCGTAGCTGCTCTGCCGCAGCCGGCCGAGGACGATGACCCGGGTGCCGCGGTTCACGCTGGCCGCGACGTGCTCGGCCAGCCGGCGCCAGCAGGCGACCCGGATGAACAGCGGCGACCCGTCCACCCAGCGGTCCTCGTGGCGGTCATAGCGCCGGGGCGTGGACGCGATCCGGAAGGTGCACCGGTAGACGCCGGCCGCGGTGACCTGCAGATCGGCGTTGTCGACCAGGTTGCCGACCAGGGTGACGTTTGCTTCCAACACGTGGGCCTCCCGGGGCACGGGGCGGCGGGCGGCGCGGGCACCGGCGGCACGCCGTCTCCCGCCCGTCGCCCGGCCAGCATCGGCGCCCGCCCGGACCACGCCAACCGGGGTCGAATCACCCCCGCTTGACAGCCACCCAGCCGCCGCCCCCACGGCCAGCCCAGCCGAGACGGGAGCCACCGCGCCCAACCGGGAACACCGGCTGACGAGGCCGTGTTGGCGGCGCGATGGGCCCGCACACTGCGGGAACGAGCACAAACGACCAGTTAGGGGCGATGATGTCGACTGCGACGGGCACGGCCCGCACAGTGGCGGCGGCGAGTGGCACGTTCCTGATCGGCGGCGACCTGCCGGTACACCGACTCGGCTACGGTGCCATGCAGATCACCGGTCCTGGCGTGTGGGGCCCACCAGCAGACCCGGACGAGGCGGTACGCGTGCTGCGCCGCGCGGTCGAGCTCGGCGTGAACTTCATCGACACCGCCGACTCGTACGGCCCGTACGTGAGCGAGGAGCTGATCGCCAAGGCGCTGTACCCGTACCCGGACGGCCTGGTGATCGCCACGAAGGCCGGCCTGGTCCGGACGGGCCCGAACGAGTGGGTTCCCCTGGGCCGCCCCGCCTACCTGCGGCAGGAGGTGGAGATGTCGCTGCGCAGGCTGCGGGTCGAGCGCATCGACCTCTTCCAGCTGCACCGGATCGACCCGCAGACCCCGCCCGAGGACCAGCTCGGCGAGCTGCGTGCCCTCCAGCGGGAGGGCAAGATCCGCCACATCGGCCTGTCCGAGGTGACCGTCGACGAGCTGCTGAACGCCCAATCGCTCGTCGAGGTCGTCAGCGTGCAGAACCGGTACAACCTGGCCGACCGCGCCTCCGAGGAGGTGCTCGACTACTGCGAGCGCGAGGGCCTCGGCTTCATCCCGTGGTTCCCGGTGGCCACCGGCCGGCTCGCCCGCCCGGGCGGCCCGCTCGACGCCGCGGCCAAGGCGCACGGCGCGACCCCGGCCCAGCTCGCCCTGGCCTGGCTGCTGCGCCGCTCCCCGGTGATGCTGCCGATCCCCGGCACCAAGTCCGTCGCGCACATCGAGGAGAACGTCGCCGCCGCCGGCATCACGCTCAGCGACGAGGAGTACCGCGCCCTCGAGGCCGCCGGCCGCTGACACCCGGGCCCCGCCGGCCGGCCAACGCCCGCGTGGCCGGCCGACGGGCTCAGGCACCCCATCGCTGTGATGTAGATCGCCCGTTTGGGACCTTCAGCCCGTAGCGCGTCGCCCCCGGTGCGGGCATCATCAGCGTGGCCCGCGCGAGTGCGGCCGCAGGCACGCCGACCGGCGGCCTCGGCGAGCGGCCCGGCCCGGCCGTCGTCGGCGACGCGAGCACCCACCGTCCCACCACACGGTCAACCCCGGCACGCACAATGGATGGCGAGCGCCCGTAGCTCAGCGGATAGAGCGAGTGCCTTCTAAGCACCAGGTCGCAGGTTCGATCCCTGCCGGGCGCACTTCGCATCGCTGACCAGCAGTGCACCGTTGTGGTGCGGAAAGCGGAGATCAACCCGTGCGTTCCTGGGCGTAGTTCCTTCGTCGGTCATGGCGAGATCGTTGATCGCGCCGACCCGGTCCAGGAGCGTCTCGTCTCTGGTTGGATGCAGTGCCTGACAGTCCAGAACCGCTCTCAGGAGACCAGGACCGCAACCGCAAGGTGGCCGTCGCTGATCAACTGGCTGACGGGGTTCGACCCGCCGCCCGGCTGGCGGCCCGCCCCGACCCCGGAGGGCCGCCCGCGCGGCCGCGGCGACGAGCAGACCCTCACAAACCGCATGGGCTGGCCGTCGCCCCAGACGTTGTGGCGGTATGGCGCGTCCGGCCGCGCCGCGCGGCGCACCGCGAGCACGACCGGCTCGACCTCGGAGGACCGGTTCTGACCGAGGAAGAGAACCGGCGAGCCAGAGACCAGCTAGCAATGCAATCATCCAGGCGTGACCGAAGACCAGGGACCGCGGCCGCAGGCTCGCGAACTCCTCCGCGGGTGCCGGTCAGCTGGACGGCTTCGACTCTGTCCCCGTCCTGGCTGCCAGCCAGTTCACTGTGCAGCTCGATAGCCCGGACGGCGCGGCCGAGAACGTCATACTCTCCTTCGGGCACGTCGTCCCGCCGCTTCTCCTGAGAACCCTGGAAGAGAAGCGGGCCGCGGCCGAGAAGATCGAGTCCGTAGCGGTCAGGTCCCTCGCCCGCTTCAGCTTGTCGAAGGCGAGGGCGAAGGCCCTGATCCAGCTGCTCAACGATGTGGTCGGACGGTTCGACGAGCTCGGCGTGGAGGACCAATCATGATCACTGTCGACCGAGGCGACCTGCGACGTCGGCACACAGGTCCTCGACGCCGCCGCGCAGCTGAACTCCGACCGCGTCGTCAACTATGTGCGGGCGCTTGGCCGCCGCCTCGAACCGCACGTCGGCCTACCCGCCGTCGACGAGTTCCTTGACCGCCTTGCCACTACGCTGCCCGCCCGAGCCGTCGAGGCGTCATGAGCACCGCGCAGGACTGGGAGGACAGCTACCGCGACCGGGACGCCGCCGAGTTCGCGCACCTCGCCGCCGGCAACGCCCGGCAGGCCCGCAAACGGGTCTCCGCCGACGCAATCATCCGCGACGAAACCGGACGTCTGCTGCTGGTCGACCCGACCTACAAACCCGACTGGGACCTTCCCGGCGGCATGGCCGAAGCCAACGAACCACCCCGCGACGCCCTCCGCCGCGAGCTCAAAGAAGAACTCGACCTCGACCTACCCGTCGGCGACCTGCTCTGCGTGGACTGGGTCTCCCCACACGGACCCTGGGACGACCTGTTGGCCTTCGTCTTCGACGGCGGCACCCTGCCGGCCGACAGAGCCCACGCACTCCATGCCGTCGACCCAGAACTCGCCGCCGTCCGCTTCTGCCCACCGAACGAAGCCGCACGGCTCCTGCGCCCCTACGTCTGGCGCCGAACCCAAGCCGCCCTCACCGCACTCGAACACGGCACGGCCACATACCTCCACGACGGCCACACCTGACCTGGTCTGAGCCACCCCGCCCAGCGACGGCACGGCGAAAATCGAGCTTCGCAGTGCTCACGCTTCTGGTCGCGGCCACTGCCCGACCCAGCCGAAACGATCCCCCACGAGCCCTGGCACCCCGAGGCGTTCGCCCGCGACCACCTCACCAGCTACCTGCAACGGTGCCAGCAGTGGCGCCGCCGTCACGAGGCCGAGCGTCAGACCGGCCACACCTTGCCGATGCCCATCCCACCTCGTCGGTCGAGGCGCGAGCCTCCCTTGAGCTACCTACGACGGTCTGCCAAGGTTGCGAACGCATGGCAGGACGGACGTCAGGTGGTGAGAGCAGGCCAAAGACAGGCACCTTGAGTGCTGCGGCAATGATCTTGAAACCCCGAAACGGGGCAGACAGATCGTGGCGGCCATGAGCCTCGAAGCCCTTACCAGGAGCGCCCGACGCGTGCAGCCCGACCGAGGCCAGCGGCATGGCGTGATCGGTTGGCGGCCGCCCCGAAAATCGCGGCGCTTCGGGTGTTTACCACAGGGAGCTGACCGGTGATGACGCGGTGGAGTTTGAATCGTGTTCTATTTTGCCTATGGCAGCAACATGTCGGTCTCGACGATGAGGCGAGTTGCGCCGTTCGCCCGGAAGATCGGCCCAGCCTCGCTGGCCGACTATCGACTCAGGTTCAGCAGGAGATCGGTTCGTTCGGGAACCGGTGTGGCCGACGTCGTGGCAGCGCCTGGCTTCACGGTGATCGGGGTCCTCTATGAAGTCGACCAGGATGGCTGGTCCAACCTGGAGGCCAAGGAGGGGGTCCACGCCAACCCTCCCGCCTATACCGAGACCGGCGTAGAGGTCTATTCACATGAAGAACAATGCCATCGGCGGGCGCGGACATTCACGGTTGCCGATCCCGAGCCGGTTGAGATCGTACCTTCAAATGCCTACATGGATGGAATCATCGAAGCTGCCAGCAGGCTCCTGGATGGTTCGCCGCAGCCACCCGAGAACTTGGCGAGGATCTACCGGGAGTACGTCAACTTCCTGAAATGGCTAAAGGACCATGCCCGCGCACGAGATGAGGGCGGACAGTTTTCCAGGAGCGGCCTGCTGGTTCGGGCAACAAAGGATCGCTCAAAGGCGGCGGGCCAGTATCTCGTGCGGGTGAACCCGGCAACGGCGCCCAGAGGCAGGTCCGTATCCGTTACCTTTGGCAGGCGGACTGTTGGGGCACGTCTTGAGCGCACACCGACCGTGCCCGTTGGAGTCTGTGAGCTTGACCAGAACATCCGAAGCTCATTTGGTATCCTCGGCCTGCGGAACTTCGGATATACGGTCGAGCTGGGCAATGGCCCCAGGAACGGGTTATTAGTCGCGGCAATCCGCCCAAGATCCACGTACCTGGCCACGAGGAGTCCCAACTGGGGTGACACCGAGAAGAAAATA
>JADGHD010000007.1 GCA_019689615.1 Frankia sp.
CCCGGCCCCCCGGCGGCCGGCGCGCGCCGGCCCGCGGCGGCGCGCCGGCGGCCGGGCGTGGCGGCGGTCAGTCCGTCACGAACCAGATCGCGCGGACGAGCTGGTCGGTCTCGTTGCGCAGGCGGTGCGGGACGTCGCCGCGGATCCGGATCGCCTCGCCCTGGCTGACCTTGCGGACGTGGCCGTCGATGATCACGGTCAGCGTGCCCTGCAGGATGTAGCCGTAGTCGGTCCCGCGGTGGCGCTGCGGCTGGTCGGCAGGCGCCGAGTCCGCGCCCGGCTCGTAGTCGGTCAGCAGGAAGTCGACGTGCTCGTCGACCGGCTCGACCAGGCGGCGCCAGCGGACCCCGGTCTGGAAGGCGAGGTACTCGCTCACCGACGGCGGGCCGGACTCGGCGTCCGCCGCGGTGTCCGTGTCGGTTTCCGTGTCGGTTTCCCTGTCGGAGGCGGTGTCGGCTGGCGCGGCGTCGGTGCCGGTGGCGCCGTCGCCTGCGCCGGGCTCGGCGCTCGTCCTCGCGGCGGCGTCGCCACCCGACCGGGAGCGCACGCTGTGCCCCAGCAGCTCGTCGAGAGAGACGTCCAGCTCCGTGGCGATCGCGAACAGCGTGTTCACCGCCGCCTGGCTCTGCCCCAGCTCGAACTGCGACAGAAAGCTCGCCGAGACGCCGAGGCGGCGAGCCAGCTCCCGGACCGACAGGCCGGCGCGTTCCCGCGCGTGCCGGACGTTGCGACCAACGGACACGCTCATTCCCCCGGGGCCGGAACCGTCGGCCTTGCGTGACCTGGCCACGTGGGGCTCCTCCGAACGACGACCACAAACCCGCCACTGAGCGTACGTGGCGGGCAGCAGTCCGCCGCCGCATTCGAGCCCACCCGGCTCCCCACCGTCCACGCCGGCCCGCCGCCCGGCCGGGCCGTCGCCATCCCGGTCGTCGCCATGCCGGTCAACGCCCCAGCGCGGCGGGCCGGTCCGCCGCGGCCGGTGGCGGAGGGGCGACAACCGCCGCGCGCTGGCGCAGCAGGAACTTCTGCACCTTCCCGCTCGGAGTGCGCGGCAGGTCGTTAACGATGACCAGCAGCTCCGGGGCCTTCTGGATGGCCAGGCCGGCGGCGGTCAGGTGGTCGCGCAGGGCGGCCAGGTCCGGCGGGGCGCTGCCCGCCGCCGGCACGACGAACGCGCAGGCCCGCTCGACCAGCACCGGGTCGGGGCTGGCGACGACCGCGACGTCCTGCACGGCCGGGTGGGTCAGCAGCACCGCCTCCACCTCGGCCGCGCTGAACTTCTCCCCGCCGCGGTTGATGATGTCCTTGATCCGCCCGGAGATGGCCAGCGTGCCGTCCGGGCCGATCCGGGCAACGTCCCCGGTGCGGAAGAAGCCGTCCGGGGTGAACGCCTCGTCGTTCAGCCGCGGGTCGAGGTAGCCGAGGAACAGCTCCGGCCCGCGGACCAGCAGCTCCCCCTCGCGCCAGCCCGCGTCCCTGGCCGGCGCGGCCGCCGGCGGCCCGCCAGCGGCACCGGAGTCCGCGAGCAGCGGGCCGGGGTCGACAACTAGCTCGTTGTCCCCCATGGGCGGCCCCTCGTTGTCCGCGGCGCCGGCCAGGTCCCCGTACGGGTCGGCCATCGACGACGTCGGCAGCTCCGTCGAGCCGTAGGTGCGCACCACCCGGGTGCCCAGCACCTCGCCGGCCTGGCGGATGAGGGCCGGCGGGATGTCGGCGCCGCCGCACACGAACACCCGCAGTGAGCTGCGCCGCCCGCGCCTCGCGTAGACATCGGTCAGCCCGCGCAGGAACGGCGTCGCGCTGACCGTGAACGTGGCGCGGTGCTCCTCGATCAGGTCGACCGCGGCGTCGGCGTCCCAGCGGCTCTGCAGCACGACCGCGCAGCCGAGGTCGGCCGGCAGCAGCACCCCGTAGGACAGGCCGGTGATGTGGCTCAGCGGCGAGGCCATGAACACCCGGTCGGCCGGCCCGAGCCGGGCGGCGCCGGCCATCGCGCGGGTCTCCGCGAGCAGCGTCTGGTGGCTGTGCAGCACGCCCTTCGGCGCCGACGTCGTGCCGGAGGTATAGAGGACGACGGCGATGTCCGCGGGCGCGGCGCCCGGCTCGCCGTCGGCTCCGGCCAGCGGCCCGGGCCGCGGCGGGCCGGCGAGCCAGTCGGCGAGCGCTTCCACGCCGGGGGTGTCACCGCTGCCCCGCACGGCGACCACCACCGGGCCACCCGGTCGCCCGCCCGTCGCCGGCCCCGCCGCCGCGAGCACCGACCGCAGCGCGTCGGCGTGCCGGTAGGAGCGGTACTCCTCGGGCACGAACGCCGCCGCCGGCTGGGTCTGGCCGACGATGTGGCCAAGCTCGCGCTCCCGGTAGATCGGCACCACCGGCACCAGCACCGCGCCGGCCAGCAGGGTGCCCCAGCAGACCACGACGGTTTCCCACCAGTTCGGCAGCTGGACCAGCACGGTGTCGCCGGTGCGCACGCCGCGCGCCCGCAGCCCGGCGGCGACCTGATCGGCGGCCGTCGCGAGCTCCGCGTAGGTAAGCCGGCGCTCCCCCTCGATGACGGCCAGCTCGCCGCCGCACCCGGCAACGGTCGCCCGCAGCCGGCTGGCCAACGTCTCCTCGGGAAGGGAGTAGCTCACCGCATGCGGCCTGGTGGGCCTCAGCATGCCGTCACCTCCTGGACAGCCTGGACGATGTCGGCGGCGTTGGCGCCCCACTGGCGTTCCAGCGACGGGGCGTACGGCGCTGGCGTGTAGGCGGCCCCGACCCGGCGCACCGGGGCGTCAAGCGACCAGAACCCCTCGTTCACGGCGAGCGCGGCGATCTCCGCGCCGACACCGAAGTCCACGACCGCCTCGTGCGCGATGACCAGCCGGTTCGTGCGGGCGAGCGAGGCGAGCACCGCCTCGCGGTCGAGCGGGACGATCGTGCGCAGGTCCAGGACCTCGGCCTCGATCCCCTGCTGCGCCAGCGTCTCGGCGGCGGCCAGCGCCTCGAGGACCATCCGCGACCAGGACACGATCGTCACGTCCCGGCCGGGCCGGACCGCCCTCGCCTTGCCCAGCGGGACCCGGTGGCTGGCGGCGGGCATCGGCCACTTCCGCTCGTAGAGCAGCCGGTTCTCGATGAACACCACCGGGTTGTCGTCCTCGATGGCGGTCCGCAGCAGGCCGTAGGCGTCGTCGCCGAAGCTCGGCATCACCACCGTGAGCCCGGGGATGTGGGCGAGCAGGGCCTCCAGGCTCTGCGAGTGCTGGCTGCCCGACGAGCGGCCCGACCCGAACTGGGTGCGCACGACCATCGGCACCGTGACCGCTCCGCCGGTCATGAACCGCAGCTTGGCCGCCTGGTTCATGATCTGGTCGAGGCAGACGCCCAGGAAGTCCAGGTACATCAGCTCGACGACGGGCCTAAGGCCCGCCATGGCCGCGCCGACTCCCAGGCCCATGATCGCGGTCTCGGCGATCGGCGTGTCCAGCACCCGGTCGGGGAACTCGCTGGCCAGGCCGCGGGTCAGGCCGAAGACATTGCCGCCGGCCACGTCGATCCCGGCGAGGAAGACCGACGGGTCCGCGACCAGCGCGTCGCGCATCGCCTGGCGCAGGATCCGCGAGCCGGAGGATGGCCGGTCCCCGGCGCCGGCGGCGGGCCGGGTGTCGGCCGCGGCCGCCGGTGGGCCGGCCCCGTCCCGGTAGGCCGGGCGGGTCACGTAGACGTAGTCGCCGGCGCCGGCCGGGTCCGGATCGGCCGACTCCCGGGCGAACTTCTCGGCATCCTCGACCTCCGCCTCGGCCCGGCGCTCCGCCCGCTCGACGTCGGCCTCCGGCACGCCGAGGTCGAGCAGGCGCGCCCTGGCGATCAGCAGCGGGTCGCCGGCGGCCACCTCGGCCAGTTCGGCGCGCTCCCGGTAGCGCTGCTCGTCGCCCTCGTAGTGGCCGCGCACCCGGGCGGTGACGCTCTCGACGAGCACCGGGCCCTCCCCGGCGCGCACCTCGGCGAGCACCTGGGCCATCCCGTCGGCCACGGCCTCCACGTCGTTGCCGGGCAGCTCGACGAACGCCATCCCGTAGGCGGTCGCCCGGTCGCGCATCGGCACCGGGTGCTGGTCCTCGGCCCGGGAGAACTCGGAGAAGCGGTTGTTCTCGCAGAAGAACACCAGCGGCAGCCGCCAGAGCGCGGCCAGGTTCATCGACTCGTGGAAGGCCCCGGTCGCCACGGCCCCGTCGCCGAAGAAGGCGATGACGACATCACCCGTGCCCCGGCCGCGCAGCGCGTGCGCGGCGCCGACCGCGATCGGCAGGCCGGCGCCGACGATCCCGTTGGCGCCGAAGATGCCCAGCCCCGGGTCGGCGACGTGCATCGACCCGCCGCGGCCCCGGCAGGCGCCGGCCTCCTTGGCCATCAGCTCGGCGAGCATCTGCCGCGTGGGCAGGCCCTTGGCGAGCACGTGGCCGTGGCCCCGGTGGGTCGACGTGATCACGTCGCCTGGCCTGGCGTGCACCAGCGCGCCGACCGCGCAGGCCTCCTGGCCCACCGAGGTGTGCACGAACCCCGGCACCAGCCCATCGCGGTAGAGCACGGCGACCCGCTCCTCGACCCGGCGGATCAGGACCATCCGTTCGTAGGCGGCAAGCAGGCGCACGCGATCCATCTGGTTCTCCCGTCCGGGCCACGAGGGCCGCCGGCACGTGCGCCGGTCGGTCTGGCCACAGCGGCTGCCAGGCCCCAGCCAGCCGCCGGCGAGGGCGGCGGTCGTGCGGTCGTGGGGCCGGCGATGTCGGTCAACTCGGTCGTGGCGGCCAACGTAGCCCCAACCACACCCAGGTGTCCAGTGGGACTTGACAGCCGGACCGGAGGACACCGAGAGTAACCAGGGCGGGCCGCCCAGACCGACTGTCAAGTGCCACTTGACAACGTGACGGACGCCATCCACGATGGTCGACACGCCCACGGGTAACGCACCCGAAACACTGTCCGCCGCGGCCGCCAATCGCCGGCCCGGCCACATCCGATATCCGCCCCGAGACCATGGGCATGGGTGGGCGAAAGCCTGCGAAAAAAGCTCTTCAACAGCACCCTGCGCCCACGCCGGAGGACTTTCGATGCGCCGAGAAGACGTCGAGTTCATCAGTGAGGGAACCACCGTACGCGGCTGGCTTTACCGCCCCGATGTCGATGCGAGCACCGAGAAGGTTCCCGCCGTCGTGCTTGCCGGTGGCTGGTGCTATGTCCGCGAGCTCGTCATGCCCTACTACGCGGAGGCCTTCGCCGCCGCGGGGCTGGCCGCGCTGGTGTTCGACTACCGCAATCTGGGCGTCTCCGACGGCGAGCCCCGCCAGCACCTGGACCCGTGGGCGCAGATCCGCGACTACCAGAACGCGCTCAGCTTCCTCGAGCGCACCGACGGCATCGACCCGGGCCGGCTCGGCGCCTGGGGCATCTCCTACTCCGGCGGCCACGTTGTCGTCCTCGCGGCCACCGACCCGCGGGTGAAGGCGATCGTCAGCCAGATCCCGGTGGTCGACGGCTACCGGAACATGCGCCGGGTGCACGGCGGCGTCGGCTTCCGCAAGCTGTGGGCGGCGATCCTGGAGGACCGCCGGCTGCGCTACGAGGACCCGTCGAAGCGCCTGTACATCCCGCATGCCAGCGAGACGCCGGAGACCGAGCTGTCGAGCTGGCCGTTCCCGGAGACCCGCACCACCTTCGCCGCGCTGCAGGCCACCGAGGCGCCGCTCTACCAGAACCTCAGCACGATGGAATCGGTCGACCTGCTGCTGAACTACGACGTGATGCCGTTCGCCGACCGCATCCACGACACCCCGGCGATGGTCATCGTCGCCGAGGGCGACGACATCACGCTGTGGGACCTGGAGATCGCCCTCTACCACCGCCTGCCGACGGTGAAGAAGGAACTCGTCGTCATTCCGCACACGACCCACATGACCCTCTACAGCGACCGCTCCAAGCTCAACCAGGCAGCCGCGCACGCGACGCGCTGGTTTTCCGCCCAGTTGCTCGGCACGGCCGCGCCGGCCACAAGCTGACCCACGCGACCATCTCCCGGCCTTTCCCCGAGCTTTCCGGCGTCGGGCCCGTCATCGAACGCGTCCGACGCCCGCGCCCGACCCGGCCCCACCCGGCCGGTCGAAACGTATCGGGCAGGCGGTCAACGGTTGGCTCGCCGGCTGTCGGCAACGCGCGCCCCACGGCGCGGCCGGCGGCGCTTCCCCGCGCGCCATCACCGGCCCGTCACCCGCCCGAGAAAAGGCGGGACCCCGGCTCACCGAGGAGACACCACAATGGCTTCAACCGAGTCCCGGATCGTCGAATTCGCACGGAACGCAAGATTCTCCCACCCGACCTCACGGCGCGCGTTCCTCGCCGCCATGGGCGCCGCGGGCATCGCGCTGGGTATCGGCGCCTGCGGCTCGGACGACGACTCGACGGCCTCCGGGGCCGGCGGGAGCGGCGGCGGCGGTGACGACCTGGTCCGCGAGCCCACCTACTGCCAGGTCACCACGCTGTCCAACGACTACTTCGTCGCCTTCGCCGACGGCGCCAAGCAGGCCATGGCCGCGCTCGGCGTCTCCATGACCACCCTGGAGGACCAGGGCAACGTCAACACCGCCATCGGGCAGGTCGGCAACGTGCGCACCGCCGGCGGCGCGTCGATCTTCGGCACCCCGGCGACCGAGGCGCAGGCGGCGGCCGTCACCAAGGCCTGCCAGTCCGCCGGCATCCTCTACGCCAGCTCCTACACCGCGCCGCCGTGGTACACCCCGGCGGACGCCGACAAGTGGGTCCGGTTCATCACGCCACCATCGGTCAAGATCGCCGAGGCCACGGCGCGGGCCATGTTCGACAAGGTCGGCGGCTCCGGCACGATCATCCACGTCCCCGGCCAGCGCGGCTCCTCCGCCGACGACCAGCGCACGGCCGGCCTGAACCTGGCGCTGCGCGACTACCCGAACATCAAGATCGTCACGGCGTCGCCCGGCAACTGGACCTCCGAGGACGCCCGGGTCTCGCTGACCAACATCCTGCCGTCGGTCGACGACTTCGTCGGTGTCTTCGCCCAGAACGACAGCGAGGCCGCCGGCGTCATCGCCGCGCTGGACGCCCAGCGGATCACCGGCAAGGTGGTGGTCGGCTTCGACGGCAACCGGCAGAACATCGAGTACATCGCCAGCGGCAAGCAGTACCTGACCAGCGCCACCGTCGGCGGCCTCACCGCCGGCCTGCTCGGGATCACGGTCTTCGACGTGCTGAACGGCGTCGAGTTCTCCCTGCCGGAGAAGTTCCTCTCCCAGGGCGCGCTGCTGGTCACCCCGGAGACCGCCGACCGCGTGCTGAGCACCGTCTACGCGGACAAGCTGCCGTTCGACTGGGCCCGGATGAGCAAGGCCCTGCACCCGGACGACTGGGACCCGCAGACCCTGCTCAACCCGATCGACCCGCGCGAGTACTACGAGGGCGTCCCGCAGGACGAGTACAAGCTCAACTCCGCCTGGGAGTCGGCCGACATCGCCTCGGTGCGCACGGCCTACGCCGACGCCTTCAAGTCCGGCCCGCTGTTCGAGTTCCGCGACAGCCTCGTCGCCTAGTCCGCCGTCGGCCTGTCCCGCCGACGAGGCGGTCACGCCACGGCGGGACAGGCCCACGCCACGAGGGAAGGGGGTGGACCCACCCGTGCCTGTTCAGTCGACCGTCGCTCTCACCGGCATCTCCAAGCGCTACGGCCCCGTCCAGGCGCTGCGCGACGTGTCCATGGCGGTGGGCACGGGTGAGGTGCTGGGCCTGATCGGCGAGAACGGCGCCGGCAAGTCGACCCTGATCGGGGTGCTCAGCGGCACCGTCCGGCCGGACACCGGGACCATGACGGTGGGCGGCCGGCCGGCGCCGCTGGGCGACCCCCGGGCGCTGGCCGCCCTGGGCGTGTCCGTGGTGGTCCAGGAGCAGGCGCTCGTCGAGTCGCTGCGGGTCTACGAGAACATCTTCCTCGGCCGGGAGAGCAGGACCGGTGGCCATGGGCCCGGCCGGGCCAGGCGGCTGCGGGCCGCGGCGGCGGCGCTGCTGCGGGAGATGCACGTCGACGACGTCCGGGCGGACGCCTTCGTCGCCGACCTGACCTATCCGCAGCGCCAGCTCGTCGAGATCGCCAAGGCGTTCGCGAACGCCCGGGCCACCGACACCCCGCCGCTGATCCTGCTCGACGAGCCGACCAGCGCGCTCAGCGAGCACGAGGCCGAGCTGCTGTTCTCGCTGATCGAGCGGTGGCGGGACCGGGCGTCGTTCATCTACGTCTCGCACATCCTCCCGGACGTGCTGCGGCTGAGCACCCGGCTGCTGGTGCTGCGGGACGGCCAGGTGGTCGACGACCTGCCCAACGTCGGCGTCACCGACCGGCGGCTGCACGAGCTGATGGTCGGCCGGGAGCGCAGCGCCGACTACTACCGGGAGAGCGACCAGACCGGCGCCACGGCCAGCGAGCCGATCGTGCGGATCGAGGGCGGCTCGGCCACCGGCGCCTTCCAGGACGTGAGCATCGCGGTCCGGCCCGGCGAGATCGTCGGCCTGGCCGGCGTGATCGGCTCGGGCAAGTCGGAGCTGGCCGCGGCCGTTGCCGGCGCCGCCCGGCTGGACCGGGGCGCGCTGTACGTCGACGGGCGCCGGGCGCACCGCTGGTCGGTCCGCCGGGCGGTCCGGTCCGGGGTCTGCTACGTCCCGCCGGAGCGGGCCAACGACTCGCTGTTCTCGACGATGTCGGTGCGCGGCAACATCTCGATCGGCTTCCTGGACCTGCTCACGTCCCGCTGGTCCGGGCTGCTGCGGCTGCGCGAGGAGCGCGGCCGCGCCGCCAGCCTCTCGGCACGCCTGCGGATCAAGGCCAGCTCGCTGACCACCCCGATCCGGGAGCTCAGCGGCGGCAACCAGCAGAAGGCGGTGTTCGCCCGCTGGCTGGCCCGCAAGGTGCGGTTGCTCGTGCTCGACGACCCGACTCGCGGCATCGACGTGGGCACCCGCGAGGAGATCTACGCGGTGATCCGCGACCTGACCCGGGACGGCGTCGGCGTGCTCCTGTGCGCCGAGTCCCTGGAAGAGATCATCGGCCTGGCCGACCGGATCGTCGTGCTCCGGGACGGCCAGGTGACGGCCGAGATCGCGGCGCCGGCGACGAACAAGCCCACCGACGTCGACGTCATCAGCCACATGATGTGAGGACCATCGTGACCCACAACTCGACCGACCTGGCCACCCCACAGGTCGCCGACCCGCGGGGTGACCCGTCGGCGCGGTCCGGCGGGGGCGGGCTCGGCGCGCTGACCGCGACGCTGTCCCGCAGCCGCACGATCGCGGTCCCGATCGTCGCGCTGCTGGCGCTCATCATCTACTTCGGCAGCCAGAACTCCGCGTTCCTGTCGACCGACTCGGCGCAGAACATCCTGCGGCAGATGGCGTTCCTGACCGTCATCGCGCTGGCGGGAACGTTCGTCATCCTCATCGGCGGCATCGACCTGTCGGTCGCGGCCAACGCGACGCTCGCCGGCATCCTCATCGCCACCTGGATCGACTCGTTCGGCGGGCCGCTGGCCATCCTCGCGGTGCTCGCGATCGGCGGCCTGGTCGGCCTGGTCAACGGGCTCATCACCACCCAGTTGCGGGTGCCGTCGTTCCTGGTGACGCTGGGCATGATGTCGGTACTGGACGGGATCTCCAACACGATCTCCGACGGCGGCCCGGTTGCGTTCAACTCGCAGCTGCTGCACAACCTCGTCAACAAGACGTCGATCCCGGGAATCCCGAACGGCGCGCTGATCGCGCTGGTACTGACGGCGCTGCTCACCGTGCTGGCGTTCGCCACCTCGTTCGGCCGGCATCTGTACGCGGTGGGCGGCAACGAGCGCGCCGCGCGACTGAGCGGCGTCCGGGTGCAGGCCGTGAAACTGGCGGTGTTCGCGCTCGCCGGGGTCATCGCCGCGATCTCCGGCATCATCTTCACCGGCCAGGCGAGCACCGGGGTTCCGCTCGGCGCCGACCCCAGCCTGCTGAACTCGATCGCCGCGATCGTCGTCGGCGGCACCGCGCTGTCCGGCGGCGTCGGCGGCCCGCACCGCACCCTGCTCGGCGCGCTGGTCATCGTCATCCTAGGAGCGGGCATGGACATCACCGCTGTCGACCCGTACACCCAGCTCATCGTCAAGGGCGCGGTGGTCATCGCGGCCGTCGCGATCACCATCGACCGGCGACGCTACGGAGTGATCAAGTGAGCGCGGCAGGCGGCCGGGTGGCCGGCAAGGTCGCGCTGATCACCGGCGCCGCCCGCGGCCAGGGCCGGGCGCACGCCGTCCGGCTGGCCGAGGAGGGCGCGGACATCATCGCCATCGACGCCTGCGCGCCGATGGCCACCGTGCCCTACCCGCTGGCCGACGAGGCGGAGCTGGCGGAGACGGCCGCGCTGGTCGAGGCGGCCGGCCGGCGGGTGGTCGCCCGCCGGGCCGACGTGCGCGACCTGGACTCGCTCACCGCCGCCGTCGACGAGGGTGTCGCCGCGCTGGGCCGGCTCGACGTCGTCTGCGCCAACGCCGGAGTGAACACGCCGGCGCCGATGGTCGAGATGACCGAGGAGGTCTGGCAGGAGATCGTCGACATCGACCTCACCGGGGTATGGCGCACGTGTCGTGCGGCGATCCCGCACCTCATCGCGGGCGGCCGCGGCGGGGCGATCATCCTCACCAGCTCGGCCGCCGGCCTGAAGGCGTACGCCAACATCGCCCACTACACGGCGGCCAAGCACGGCGTCGTCGGCCTGATGAAGACCCTGGCGCAGGAGCTCGCGCCGCACCGGATCCGGGTCAACACGGTCAACCCGACCCAGGTCGACACCCCAATGATCATGAACGAGCCGATGTACCGGCTGTTCTGCCCGGACATCGAGAACCCCACCCGGGAGGACTTCGCCCCGGTGTCGCAGGCGATGAACGCGCTGCCCATTCCCTGGGTAGAGCCAGTGGACGTGAGCAACGCGGTCCTGTTCCTCGCTTCCGACGAGGCCCGGTACATCACCGGGGTCGCCCTGCCGGTGGATGCCGGCGTACTGGTCAAGTGACGTCACGACGCAAGGAGGCGGACATGGCAGGCCGAGTAGAAGGCAAGGTCGCGTTCATCACCGGGGCGGCCCGGGGGCAGGGCCGCAGCCACGCGGTCCGGCTGGCCGAGGAGGGCGCGGACATCATCGCGGTCGACCTCTGCGCGGACGTCGAGACCACCGACTACTCGCTGGCGACCCCGGAGGACCTCGCCGAGACCGCCGCGATGGTCGAGAAGCTCGGCCGGCGGATCGTCGCGCTACAGGCGGACGTCCGGGACACCGACTCGCTGCGCTCCGCGCTCGACCGCGGGGTCGCGGAACTCGGCCGGCTGGACATCGTCATCGCCAACGCCGGCATCCTGTCGAACGGCTCGGCACACGAGCTGACCGAGCAGGTGTGGGGCCAGATGATCGACATCAACCTGAGCGGGGTGTGGCGCACCTGCAAGGTCGCCATCCCGCACCTGCTGGCCACCGGCAACGGCGGCTCGATCATCCTGGTCAGCTCGGTCGCCGGCCTGCGCTCCTACGCCGGCGTCGGCCACTACGTCGCCGCCAAGCACGGCGTCGTCGGCCTGATGAAGACCCTGGCCCAGGAGCTCGCGCCGCACCGGATCCGGGTGAACACGGTGAACCCCACCCAGGTGGACACCCCGATGATCCAGAACGAGAGCATGTACCGGCTGTTCTCGCCGGAGCTCCCCAACCCCACCAAGGACGACTTCGCGAAGGCGTCGGCGGCGACGATCCTGCTGCCGGTCGACTGGGTCGAGCCGATCGACGTGAGCAACGCGGTCCTGTTCCTGGCCTCCGACGAGTCCCGCTACATCACCGGCGTCGCCCTGCCGATCGACGGCGGCGCGCTGATCATCTGACCGCGGGCCGTGCCGGGCCGGCTGCCCGGCCCGGCACGGCCCCGTGCGGCGCCGGCACGTTCAGCGCACCGGGCGGTAGGCGGCCAGCTCGCCGCTGACCGTTGGCACGAGGATCGTCCCGTCCGACGCGACGGTCGTCCCGACGCCGAACCCGGCCGCGCCCGGAAAGGGCTCGCGGTCAAGCACCTCGCCGGAGCGGGTATCCGCGATGACGAGGTCGAAGCCGCCGCCTGGCGTGGCGACGACCGCATAGGCCCGGTCGCCCGCGGCCTGGGTGGCGATACCGCGGTTGAGCAGCGTCTCGTCGCGCCAGAGAAGCTCGCCGTGGTCACCGCGGTCGACGATGGCCTGCAGCGGTCCGCCAGCCGGCATGAGGACACCGTCCGGCGACAGCGACAGGCTGCCGCCGGAGGCGATACCGATCGGGAACGTCCAGGCGACGCTGCCGTCGGCGGTGTTGAGCGCGTGCATGCTGTCGACGTTGTCCGTCACGTACAGCCGGTTGCCGTCAGCGGACAGCGCGGGGCTCGACGCGCTCCCTCCGGGGAGGCTGTTGTTCTCCCAGAGGGGCACCGCCCGCAGGCCCTGGCCGTCCTCGTCCTCGACCAGGCGGATGGCTCGGACACCGGCATGCGGCGCTCCGGGCGCCCAGAAGGTCAGGTAGAAGGTGTCGGTGCGCGGGTCGACCGCGATGGTGTTGGCGCTCGGGCATCCCGCGGTGCCCCGCGCGCAGGCCCACAGTCCCTGCTCTGGCTGCCAGCTGGGGTCGGGCACCAGCTCCAGGGGTGCCGTGACGGGCTGGCCGCTGCTGCGGTCGAGTACGTAGACCACGCCGACGTGCGTCACGAACAGCACGTGCCCGGCCGAGGTGAACTGCGCCGACAGCGGTGCCCCGACAATCGAGGTCTCCCAGAGCACCGTGCCGTCGGCGCCGAACGCGCGCATGGCCTGGCCGTCCGCCAGGTAGGCGACCCCAGCGCGGTCGATCAGCGCGGACGAGACCACCGCCGCCTGCGCGACGGCCTCGGCGCACCACAGCGTCTCCCCCGTGCGCAGGTCGAGCGCCTGCAGGTGGCAGCCCGGGACGGTCGATGACAGGTACACCGCGCCGGCCGGGGAGATGGTCGGGCCAACGTTGATCGTCCACTCGAGCGGGCCGATCCGGACCGGCCCGTCGAAGCCGCGCTGCCAGGCGAGAGCGACGTCATCTGCGCCCGGCGTCGGCGAGTAGTCGGAGTTGGCCGCGTCCGCGTGGACCGCCGACCAGCCAGGGGCGTAGGCCGGCCCGTCGGCCGGCCGCGTCGCAGCCGCAGGCCCGCCCGACGTGCTGGCCACCGGTCCACTGTGGCCAGCCGGCTCGCCCGAGCAGGAGGCCACGGCCATGGCCGCGAGCAGCAGCGCCGCCGGCACCACCGCACCTGGCCGACGCGCTGCCACGCCCGGCCGGCTCGCCCGCGCCCGCCCGGTCGGTCTGGCCAGACTCCACGCCATCGGCAACAACCATACGAGAAGGGGGCAGCCCCGGCATACGGGGCCGGGTTCCGTAGCCGTCGGACCGCTGGCGGCCGCCAACCTGCGGGCATTCGGTCGGATGCGCGTGCCAGCGGTCTTTGGCCAGACTCGTCCATCGGCGATGGATTCGGACGCGCGGCGGCGCGGCTCGGTGGCGCCGGCGCGGGTGACGGCACCTGGGCCGGCCCAGCCGGCGGGCTCGGCCGGGCCGTAGGGAGACGGAGGACCCCAGTGGCGGGACGGCTGGACGGGCGGGTGGCGATCGTGACGGGCGCCGGCGGCGGCATCGGCCGGGAACACGCGCTCCTGCTGGCCCGCGAGGGCGCGGCCGTGGTCGTCAACGACATCAACACCCGGACGGGCGCGGACGCGGCGGCGGTCGTCGAGGAGATCAGGCGGGCCGGCGGGCAGGCGGTGGCCAGCACCGACTCGGCCACCTGGGACGGTGCCGCCGCCATCGTGGCCACCGCCGTCGAGGCCTTCGGTGGCCTGGACATCCTGATCAACAACGCCACCGCCGGCGGCAACAACGACCTGTGGCGGTTCACCGAGGCGGAGTTCGACCTGACCGTCGACGTGAACCTCAAGGGCTACTTCGCGATGATCCGCGAAGCCGTCCCACACCTGGCCCGCCGCGGCGGCGGGGTGATCGTCAACACCAGCTCGGGGTCCGGCTTCGGCCACCCGTCGCACAGCGTGTACGCCGCCGCCAAGGAAGGGCTGGTCGGGCTGACCCGGACGGCCGCGATGGAGCTCGGCCGGTTCGCCATCCGCTGCAACGCGATCCGGCCGATGGCCGTCACCCAGCAGGTCCGCGAGTACCGGGAGAACACCCAGAAGTGGACCCGGCTGATGGACCTGACCATGGGCCCCAGAACGTCGCAGACCGACGACGACGCGCTCGCGCCACGGATGATCTCCCCGTTCGTGGTGTGGCTGTGCACCGACGCGGCGAGCTCCGTCAACGGCCGCACCTTCTTCGTCTCGGGCAACCGGGTGTGGCTGTACTCCGAGCCCCGGCCCAAGACGATGATCACCACCGATGGCGCCTGGACCCTGGACGAGCTCGACGAGGTCGCCCCGCGCGAGCTCATCGCCGGCCTGACCAACCGCTTCCGCCTCGACGACCACCCCGACCTGCAGGTCTTCGAGGGGTAGGCCAGGCCACCTGGCGCGGGTGGGCGGAGGCTGCCGCCGCGTGCCGCGCCCGGTCGGCGGCCCGCCGGGCGGCGATGATGCCGGGGCCGGGCCGCACGGCGCTCCCCGTCGCCGCGGCCAGCGGACTGGACTCCCGGCCGACGAGGAGCGCGAACCCGGATGTGTCGACTTTTCGGCATGAACGCCGCCCCGCGGCGGACGCACGCCACCTTCTGGCTGCTGGACGCCCCGGACAGCCTCAGCGACCAGAGCCGACGCGAGCCGGACGGGACCGGGCTCGGCTACTTCGACGCCGACGGCACCCCCGTCCTGCACAAGGCGCCCATCGCGGCCTACCAGGACCGGGCCTTCGCCACGCAGGCCAAGCAGGTCGAGTCGACGACCTTCCTCGCCCACATCCGGTTCGCCTCGACCGGTGCGGTGGCGCAGCGCAACACCCATCCTTTCGTGCAGGAGGGCCGGCTCTTCGCGCACAACGGCGTGCTCGAGGGCCTGGACGAGCTGGAGCGGGAGCTCGGACAGGACCGGTCGCTGGTGCGGGGCGACACCGACTCCGAACGCTTCTTCGCGCTGATCACCCGTGAGATCAGGAACGGCGGCGGCGACGTGGCCGGCGGCGTCGTGCGGGCGACCCGCTGGATCGCCGAGCATCTGCCCGTGTACGCCCTCAACCTCATCCTCGCCACGCCGCGCGAGCTCTGGGCGCTGCGCTACCCCGACACCAACCCGCTCTACGTGCTCGAACGGCCGGCCGGCGGCCAGCACGGCGACCGCCACCTCGACCACGCCGGCACCGATGGCCACATGCGGGTGCACTCCCGCGAGCTGGCCGCCGCGCCCGCCGTCGTGGTGGCCAGCGAGCGGATGGACGACAGCCCCCACTGGCGGCTGCTGGACCCGGGCGAACTCCTGCACGCCGGCCCGGACCTGCGCGTCACCAGCTCGATCGCGCTCCCGGGCGGGCCGGCGCACCGGCTGAGCCTCCACGACCTGCGCCCGGCGGCCGCCGTCTCCCAGCAGCCCGGCTAGCTGGGCGTGGCCGGGGGCCGGAACCGACGGGATCGCTGCCGGACGTGACGAACCGACGCCGTGCTGTCGCCGTAACCGGGCCGGTGTCGTTAGCCTTGCCGCGTGGCGCTGCACGGACAGGCGGTCGGGGAAGCGGCGCAGGCGCGGCTGGCCGTCCGGCCGCAGCTGCGCTGTCGGCCCGAGCCAGCGGCCGAGGCCCTCGACCGCCTCCCCCGCTACCGGATCCCGGCCGGGCCGATGGACCCGGAGACCGCCTACCAGCTGGTGCACGACGAGCTGATGCTCGACGGCAACGCGCGGCTGAACCTGGCCACGTTCGTCACCACCTGGATGGACCCGCTGGCCGACCGGCTGATGGCCGAGTGCGCCGCGAAGAACATGATCGACAAGGACGAGTACCCGCAGACCGCCGAGCTGGAGTCGCGCTGCGTGCGGATCCTCGCCGACCTCTGGCACGCGCCGGACGTCGGCGACGCGATCGGCTGCTCGACCACGGGCTCGTCCGAGGCGGCCATGCTCGCCGGCCTGGCGATGGCCCGCCGGTGGCGGGCGCGGCGCCGGTCGGCTGGCCTGCCCACTGACCGGCCCAACCTGGTGATGGGCGCGAACGTCCAGGTCTGCTGGGAGAAGTTCGCCCGTTACTGGGACGTCGAGGCCCGGCTGGTGCCGCTCGCCCCCGGGCGCACCCATCTGACCGCGCAGGAGGCCGTCGCCCACTGCGACGAGAACACGATCGGCGTGGTCGCCATCCTCGGATCGACCTTCGACGGGACATACGAGCCGGTCGCCGAGATAGCCGGCGCGCTCGACCGCCTCGCGGCCGCCGGCGGGCCGGACGTGCCGGTGCACGTCGACGCCGCGTCCGGCGGGTTCGTCGCCCCGTTCTGCGACCCCGAGCTGGTCTGGGACTTCCGGCTCGACCGGGTCGTCTCGATCAACGCGTCGGGGCACAAGTACGGCCTGGTCTATCCGGGCGTCGGCTGGGTGCTCTGGCGCGACCGGGAGCACCTGCCGGAGGAGCTGATCTTCTACGTCGACTACCTCGGTGGCCGGATGCCGACGTTCGCGCTCAACTTCTCCCGCCCGGGCGCCCAGGTGGTCGCGCAGTACTACTCGCTGCTGCGCCACGGCCGGGACGGCTACCGACAGGTGATCCAGGGCTGCCGCGACGTCGCGGCCCGGCTCTCCGACCAGGTGGCCGCCATGGGCCCGTTCGAGCTGGTTTCCGCGGGCGGGACCGGGATCCCCGTGTTCGCCTTCGCCATCCGGGAGGGCTCCGGGGCCGGGTTCACCGTGTTCGACGTGTCGGAGCTGCTGCGGGCCCGCGGCTGGCAGGTCCCCGCCTACCGGTTCCCACCGGCGCTGCAGGAGCTCACCGTCCTGCGGGTGGTCGTGCGCAACGGCTTCGGCCCCGACCTGGCCGACCTGCTGATCGCCGACCTGCGCCGGGTCGTCGACCGCCTCGGCACCGCTGGCCGGGCCGCCCCGGTCCCGGCCGAGGCCGCCACCGGCTTCCACCACTGACGCCGAGCGCGGCCCAGGGGCGAGGACACGTGGCCAGGCGAGCGCGACCGTCCCCGTCGGCATCGGCACGGCCAGCCGCATCACCCCGGCCGGCGCAGCGGCCGTCCCGGCCGGACGGCGAGCCCGGCAGCTCGGGCCACTCGCCAGGGGCGCCCCGTTCGCTGGCGGCCTACCAGCGCAAGCGGGACTTCGGCAGCACGCCGGAGCCGGCCGGCGGGGTGCCGGTGCCGAGCGCCGACGGACCGCGCCGGTTCGTGGTGCAGCGCCACCGCGCCCGGCGGCTGCACTACGACCTGCGGTTCGAGATCGACGGCGTGCTCGTGAGCTGGGCCGTGCCGCGGGGGCCGACGTTGGACCCGAAGGCCCGCCGGATGGCCGTGCATGTCGAGGACCACCCGATCGAGTACCTGGACTTCGAGGGCGTGATCCCGCCCGGCCAGTACGGCGGCGGGGACGTGATCGTCTGGGACATCGGCACCTGGGAGCCGCACGGCACCGACGACCCGGCGGCCGCGGTCGCCGCCGGCGAGCTGCACGCCGAGGTGACGGGGCACAAGCTGCGCGGCCGGCTGGTCCTGATCCGCCGCGGCCAGGAGGACGGGCCGGGCGACGGCAAGGAGCAGTGGCTGCTGCTGCACAAACGGGACGAGCACGCCGTCCCCGGCTGGGACCCCGAGGACCACCCCCGGTCGGTGCTCAGCGGCCGGACGAACGAGGAGGTGAGGGCCGACCCGGACCGCACCTGGCTGTCGGACCTGCCACCCGAGCGGGCCTCGGTACCCGTCCGCGCGGCCGCCGCCAGGACCGCCCAGGCCGCGCCCGGACCGCCTCCCCGCGCAACCGGCGCTTCGCGGACGGACGGCGACGCCGGGCAGAGCGGCGCTCCCGCCGCGGACATCGCGGGGCCGAGCGACGACGAGCTCGCGGCTTTGGCCGCGCTCGGCGCGGCCGGCACCTGGGAGGTGTTCGGCCGACGGCTGCGGCTCACCAACCTCGACAAGGTGCTGTTCCCGCCCCGCCAGGGCGGGCCGCCGGTGACCAAGCGGGAGCTGGTGGGCTACGCGGCGAGGATCGCGCCGGTCGTGCTCCCCTACCTGTCGGGGCGGCCACTGAACATGCACCGCTTCCCGAACGGCGCGCAGGCCAGGGGCTTCTGGCACAAGCAGCTGCCCGCGCACGCCCCCGACTGGGTGCCCCGGTGGCACAACCCGGCCGCCGACCCCGGCGAGACCAGCACGTACCTGGTCGTCGACGAGCCGGCGGCGCTCGTCTGGGCGGCCAACTTCGGCGCGCTGGAATGGCACGCCTGGACCTCGACCACGGCCACGCCGGACCACCCCAGCTACGCGCTCATCGACATCGACCCGGGGACCGCCACCTCCTGGGCGGAGGTGCTGACGCTCGCCCGCCTGCACCGCACCGCCTTGGAGCACCTGGACGTGCTCGCGCGGCCCAAGGTCACCGGACGGCGCGGCATCCAGATCTGGATCCCGGTGGCGCCCGGAACCACCTTCGACCAGACCCGCGCCTGGGTGGAGGGGCTGTCCCGCGCGGTCGGCGCGGTGGTGCCCGACCTCGTGAGCTGGAAATGGGAGGTGCGCGACCGCGGCGGGCACGCCCGGCTCGACTACACGCAGAACGCGCTGAACAAGACGCTCGTCGCGCCCTACAGCCCGCGCGCCGCGGCCGGAGCGCCGATATCCGCGCCCATCGACTGGGACGAGCTCGACGACCCGGAACTGCGCCCGGACGGCGTCACCATCCGCACGGTGTTCGACCGCCTCGCCGGGCGCGGCGACCCGTTCCGGGCGCTCCTCGCCGGCGGCCCGCCGCTCCCTCCGCTGTCGTGACCGCTTGCCCTCGGCCGGGCCCGGCGGCCGCGGCAGGACCCGGCGGCCGCAGCAGGACCCGGCGGCCGCGGCAGGGCCGGCCGGCCGCGGCAGGGCCGGGCGAGCGGGCGGGCCGAGGTGGCAGACCGGGATCAGTAGGGGGAGCCGATGCCGAGCGCCGCGGCGGCCTCGCGGAGCACGGCCTGCTCGACCGGCGGGAACGCGCCGTCGATCCGGCCGATGACCTCGCCGAGCCGCAGCACGGCCGCCGCCTCCGCCGGCTGGTTGCGCAGCCGGGCGATGTCCCCGAGCGCGATCCGCCGGCCGTTCTCCGGGTCGGTGCGCAGCCGCTCCAGGTGCCGGTCGAACAGCTGCTCGAGCTCGGTCGCCGAGAAGTTGGTCATGACCGGGTCGGTGGCGAGGAACGCCTGCAGACCGTCCCGCTCGGCCGGGTCGATCCGGCCGTCGGCCGCGGCCACCAGCGCGCACATCGCCACGGCTGCGTCCCGGAACCGCCGGCCCCGGAACTGGTCGCGGCGCGCGGCGAGCTGGGCCCGCAGCGAGGCGACCGGCGGCCGCCCGCCGTGCCAGGCGGCCTGGGCCGCGGCCGGCGCCAGCCGCCGCCAGTGCGGGTGGCCGTCCATCAGCCAGCGGCGGGCGGCCCAGGCGACCGGCAGGGGCGCGAGCCGGGTCACCACGAGCTCGTCGTCGTCGACCTCCCGGATCTCCCGGCCGTTCCAGCTCGTGGGGATTGGGACGCCGGCCGGCCACTCGACCGCGAACAGCAGGGTCAGGACGTGTTCGGCGGCTGGGGCGCCCCACGCCCACGCGTCGTCGGCCAGGTGGTCGGCGTCGTCGATGCCGCCGGTCTCGCCAGCGTCGCCGGTGTGCTCGACCGCGCCGGCGAAGGCCCAGGACCCGGCGATGGGCTCGGCCAGCGGGCCGAGGTGGCGGACGAGCGCCCGCTCGACACCCTCGGCCTCCCGCACGAGCCCGCCGGGCAGCGTGTGCCAGGCCTGGCCGGCGGCGCGGGCGAGCAGCAGCCCGTGGCCGTGGTGGGCGATCAGGCGGACGTCGAGCTCGACGGCGGGCGGCACGGCCATCGCGCTTCCCTTCGGCGACGGGGCGCGCGGGCAGTGGCGCGCCCGGGGACAGCGGGGCAGGTCGTTGGGCGCGGTTCGCGCCCGGGACAGTCTCTAGCTGACGGGGAGAGTGGTGTGCCAGGACGGCAGCCGGCCACGGGACCAGCCGAGGATCACCTCGGCGAGCGCGCGCGGGCGCAGGTCGAGGTCGTTGAGCTCACCCAGGTCGACCGAGGAGACGAGCAGCTCCGGGTGGCGGCTGCCGATCTGCGCCGCCCACGGCAGCGGCGCCGCGAAGATCACGTTGAGCTCGTGGATCAGGACGCCTTCCTCGGTGTAGGTGTGCTCGGTGCACCCCACGAACTCCATGCGGGTGATGTCGAGCCCGGTCTCCGCGTCGGTCTCCCGGCGCAGCGCGTCCTCGATGGTCTCGCCGGGCGAGATCTGGCCGCCTGGCAGGAAGTACCAGCGCTCCCCGCGCCGGCTGGCAAGCAGGATCCGCTCCCCGCCGAAGAACACGATCCGAGCGCTGATCTCGGTGCGTGCCAGCTGGGCCAAGGTCTTCCTCCAGATGGGGAGCACGGCCGCGGTCGACGACGGCCGGGATCTGTGGCAGGGACACCACGGTCAGCATCGGTCATCCTCCCACGAAGGACTGTCCGAATGAGCCCGGTCCCGGTGGGTCCGCCACCCCTGTCCGAACCGCGACCATCCGGCACCGGCCGCCCTGATTGGCGAGCCGGCCCAGGCGGGGCAGAAACCGGCCCACCCCCGCGGCACAGTCGAGGTACTCCGGGCCGGGCACCCGCGTCAGGTACGACTCCCCGACGGCGCGGACCCACGGCGGGACAAGGGCCGCGGCGTGCCCGAGCGGCCCGCCGGCCTGCCGTGTCGCCGCCGCCCCTCGTGATCGGTCCGCCAGCCGGCCCGGCAGCATCTGCCCACACACCCCACGAGCACATCAGTCGCGGTCGAAAAACAACGAGCAAACACCACGGGAATCGCTTGCGTGATCGCGGGCGGATCCGCTGTCGCCGACCAGGGCAGCCGTCACCGTAACCGGCCGGTGACCGCCCGCGCGAGCGGCGTGGATCGCCCGACCTGCCGCAACGCGGTTTTGAGAAGGGACACCGTCGCGAAACCCCGGCCGGCCGTGTCGCAAGCGGCACAACGTCCTGTCCGGTGATGACAAGTGGGCTGGGCAGGGGATATGGTCGTGACCAGGGTCACCTTGCTTACCAGCCTCACCGGAGACACAAGGAAAGCCCTGCCGCCCATGTCTGGGCATACATTCCAGCAACAGTGATACGCGGGGGACGGATGAGGTGTCCTGAATCAACGAGCTGACAACTGCCGCCGGCGGCCCGGCCGGCGCCACCGAAATCCACCTGGCCACCCGCCAGGGCTGGCCGCCTGGCCGCAGGTGTTCTCACCTGGCCGGCCCGAACGCCGGCCGCGGTCCTGGGCCGGCGCCGTCCAGACACGACTGGAAGTAGGCTGACTGTCTGCGCCAGGTTGACCGCACCACACCGCAGACCAACAGCGTCGTGGCCTTTTCTGACCCCGGCCAGGACGGTGCCCTCCCCGTTGTCTCCCAAAAGGTGGGTGGCGAACCTGTCACGTGGCCGGGCCACTGGGCGGACGGGGCGGGCGGCGGCGAGGTCAAGCCGCCTTCTCGATTAGTTGTCCGGCCGCGGGGACTGCCAACATGAATGTGATGAGTACGACGATGGACATCGACGCCGTCGAGGCGGAGCTGGCCGCCCTGCGCGAGCGGGTGGACGGCGTTACCGGCAGCGCGGTCGGGTCAGCGGACGGACTGCTGATCACCCACGACTCTGGTGACTTCCGGCCGGAAGGGCTCGCCGCCATGGCGGCCGTCGCGCTCGGCCTCGGCAGGCGGATCGGTGCCGAAGCGGGTATCGGATCCCTGCGCGAGGTGGTCACCCGCGCCGACAAGGGCTACGTCGTCGTCTACGCGATCCGGGACACCGCCCTTCTCGTCGTCCTCGGCGACGAGAACCTCGCCCTCGGCCGCCTCCACCTGCACGCCCGGTTCGCCATCGCGCGCCTCAGCGAGCTGCTGAGCCTGCGTCCCTTCGCCTGACCCGCTCGGCGGCCAGACCGCACCGGCCCCGGAATGCCGGGGCCGGTGCGAGTTTGTGTCCGGGCGCGGCGGCCGTCCGCCACCGGGCGGCGGCGTCGGCCGGTCAGAGGCTGGCGGCGTGCTGGGTGACGATGCGGCGGGCCTGCGCGAAGAGCATGCCCACGTTGACGGAGCGACGGCAGACGGCGGCGACGACGATGTCCTGGTGGTTGGCCAGCCGGATGAACAGGTGGGTCAGGTTGTCGCTGTTGACCAGGATCTCCTGGAAGAAATGCCGGTCGCCGACGACGCCGCGGCGCTCCTTGAAGATGTTCTCGATCAGGATGACCGTGCGTCCCTGGAACATGTCCAGAGTCGCGCCGGCCAGCAGGTCGAGCACCTGGGTCGGGTGGGTGTCGACGGTCTCGTAGGCGATGAGCATTCCGGTCGACATGTCGACCACGCCGGACGCCACGCACTCCGGCACCTCGGCGCGCAGCGTCCTGGTAAGCGACATGACGACGTCGGAGAAGCTCTGGCCGTTCATGGTTGTCGACATCAGGGGTCCTCCATCACGATCGTTGGGCGAGAGGGCTTCGGTCCGCTCGGGGCCGGCCGGGCGGCTGGGAATGTCCGCCACCGGCTCGCCCGCCGCCGATGACAGGGGACCGGTTCCGACAGCCGTCGGCGCGGGCGGCCCGGCGTCCGCGTCAGACGACCGGTCGGTTTTCCTGGCGGATACGGAGGCCGCCCAGAGCAGCCTTCCTCGGCGCTTGCGTCGGTGATTCATCCGGGGCGCCACGCGCTGTCGGGGCCAGCGCTGGCATGGCCACCCCCGGACGCGGTCACCGGGCCGTTCGTCATCCGGTTGGCCGCACAGAATGTCAGCACCCGGACACGCCACGACGACCCGGCCCGAACGAGGCTGACCGGGTCCAGCGTCGCACCGGCTCCTGACACGTCTTCCTTCCCCCGTCGCCGCGCTCCCGGGCGCGCCAGAACGTCGCCCGGGTAACGATCGGCACAGTGTGGTACCCGCCCAGGTGGAGCACATGGCGAGGATCTGCGAATTCACCGTGCCACGCACGGCCGCAGGGCCGTCCGCACTATTGCCAGCTATACCGGCCGAAATCTTTGGCTAGAACGCTGTTTTCCTCAATTTAAACAAACGCTCGCACAATGCGTGGCGCAACTGTCGGGTGATTTGACGGTTCGATGCGGGCCTGTCACTGACTGCCGGTTCACAGGTCCGACCAGGTCAGCACAAGTGCCGTTAGTCACGAACACCCGACGCTTCCGGCCCTCCCGATGCCGGGCCATCCGGCCCCGCACGGTGGCGAAGGCAGGCCGCCCGCTCGCCCAACGGCACGTGACCGACGCCACACTCGATCATTAGGCTCGCCAGATGCGCTGGTCGCGACACCGGCGCCGGAGACAGGGCGTTGATCGGCTCTGTCCGGCTGTGTCAGACCTGACTAAGCTGCGGGTGCCCCGGATCTCCGGTGGCCCGGCCCGCGGACTGCCGCCCGACAGGGAGCTGTGACATGCGCGTCCAACCAGCAACATCCGGGACTGCCGCATGAGCGAGCGGTCCGGCCTGCGTTGGAGTGACCCGGAGACCGGGCGCGAACCGGTCGAGCTGCGCACGGACATACCGCATTCCGCGCGCGTCTACGACTACTTCCTGGGTGGCAAGACCAACTACCCCGCTGACCGCGAGGCCGCCGAGCTGGTCCTGGAGTCGGGTCCCAACACGCGGATCTCCGCGCTGGCGAACCGGGCGTTCCTGCACCGCGTCGCCCGCTACCTCGCCGGGACGGAAGGCATCCGGCAGTTCCTCGACATCGGCACCGGCATCCCGACGCCCCCGAACCTGCACGAGATCGCCCAGGAGGTCGCCCCGGAAGCCCGGGTGGTCTACGTCGACAACGATCCGATCGTCCTGGCGCACGCCCGCGCCCTGCTCGTCGGGACACCCGAGGGCAGGACCGCGTACGTCCACGCCGACCTGCGTGAGCCCGAGAAGATCCTGAACTCGCCGACGCTGCTGGACACCCTCGACCTCACCAAGCCGGTCGCGCTCTCGGTCCTCGCCATCCTGCACTTCCTCCCGGACTCCGACGACCCGCTCAGCCGGCTGCGCGTCCTGCTCGACGCCCTCCCCTCGGGCAGCTTCCTGGCCATCAGCCACGTCACTTCCGACTTCGCCCCCGAAGAGGCCGACCAGGTCACCCGGATCTACCGGGCGCGCGGAATCCCGCTGCAGGTGCGCACCCGCGCCGAGATCGAGCGATTCGTCGACGGCCTGGAGCTGGTCGACCCGGGCATCCAGGTCGTCCACCGCTGGCGCCCCGACGCGGCCACCGACCGCAGCGCCACAGACGACCAGGTCAACATCTACGGCGCCCTGGCTCGCAAGCCCTGACCACCCCACCGCCACCCGCCCACCCGGCGGCGGG
>JADGHD010000374.1 GCA_019689615.1 Frankia sp.
CGGCCCCCACCACCCGCCAGGCCGAAACCGCCCAGACGCCGGCAGCCGAGGAGCGGCTCGAGCGGCTCATCTCCCAGCTCGACAGCCGCGTCGGCGAGATGCTCTCGGCGCACAGCCGGCTGCGCGGCCTGCTCGACGCGCTGGTCGGCACCGCCCGCGAGCCCAGCCTCACCGCCGCGCTGCGCCTGGTCACCGACACCGCCTGCCGGCTCACCGACGCCCGCTACGGCGCGCTCGGCCTGCTCGGCCCGGACGGGCGGATCCGCAACCTGGTCCACGTCGGCGCGGACGCCGACACCGCCCGCCAGCTCGGTCGCCCGCCCACCGACGGCGACCTGGTTGGCCTCACCCTGCGCGCCGGCGCGCCGCTGCGGGTCGACGGCGTCGCCGGGCACCCCGGGCTCGCCGGCTACCTGGGCGCGCCGGTCACCCTGCGCGGCGTCACCCACGGCGCGCTCTACCTCGCCGGCAAGCGCGGCGGCGCCGGGTTCACCCGCGACGACGAGGACCTCGTGGCGGCGCTCGCGGCCGCCGCGGGGCTGGCCGTCGAGAACGCCCGGCGGGCCGAGGACGGCCGGCGCCGCCAGTCCTGGCACACCGCCAGCAACGAGATCACCGCGGCCCTGCTGTCGGTGACGGAGCCCGCGGCCGCGCTCGAGCTGGTCGCCCGCCGCGCCCGCCAGGTCGCCGGCGCGAGCCTGGCCGCGATCGCCCAGCCGCAGCCGCGCTCCGGGCTCATCGTGACCGCCGCCGACGGCCCCGGCAGCGACGCGCTGTGCGGGGCCGTCCTGCCGCCAGAGGGCGCCGCGATGGTCGAGGAGGCGACCAGGACCGGGCGGGCGCGGCTGCTGGCCGAAGACGGTGTGCCGCGGCTGCTCGGCCCGGCCGGCGCCGGCCTCGCGCTGGCGACCGTGATGGTCGTGCCGCTGGTCGCCGCCGGCCGCCCGCTCGGCGGGCTGCTGCTGGGCACCCCGGTCGCCGCCGCGTACTCGGAGCTGGACCTGGACCTGGCGGTGGGCCTGGCCAGCCAGGCGGCGCTGACCCTCGAGCTCACCCGGGTGCAGCGGGACCGGGAGCGGCTGGCGGTGTTCGAGGACCGCGACCGGATCGCCCGCGACCTGCACGACGTGGTGATCCAGCGGCTGTTCGCCGCCGGCCTGCGGCTGCGCGGCCTGGCCCGCTCGGCGCCCGGCGCCACCGCGGACGGCCTCGGCGCGGTGGTCGGCGAACTGGACGCGTCGATCGCCGACATCCGGCAGACGATCTTCTCGCTGACCTCGCCGGCCCCGGACGGGCTGGCGCTGCGCGCCGAGATCGACCGGATCGCCGGCCAGGCCGAGCACTCGCTCGGGATCCGCCCGACGGTGCGGGTCGAGGGCGCGATCGACGTGCTCGTGCCGGTCGTGGTGCACCCGCACCTGCTCGCCGCGCTGCGCGAGGCGCTGTCGAACATCGCCCGCCACTCCCGGGCGACGCGGGTCGAGGTGCTGGTCCGCGCCGACAACGACGCCGTGCTCGTCGAGGTGCACGACGACGGCGTCGGGCCGGGCGGCGCGACCGTCACCAGCGGCCTGGCCAACCTGCGCCGCCGCGCCCAGGACCTCGGCGGGCAGCTGGAGTTCGGGCCGGGCGACCGCGGCGTCGGCACGACCGTGCGCTGGCAGGTCCCGATCTCCGGCGGCGCGGCGTCGTGGGCGACCGCGTCCCCGCCAGGCGTCCCGCGCCCCTGAAGCCGCTGCGGGCGAGACGACGCGGGGCGAGAAAGCCCAGCTGTCGGCGCCGTCGGGCGCCGGTGCGGGCTAGTTCGACAGCTTGGTGGCGAAGACGGCCGCCTGGGTGCGGCTTTCCAGGCCCAGCTTGGACAGCATGCTGGAGACGTAGTTCTTGACGGTCTTCTCGGCCAGGTACATCCGGTTGGCGATCTGCCGGTTGGTCAGGCCCTCGGCGATCAGCCCGAGGATGCGCCGCTCCTGGTCGGTGAGACCGGCGAGCCGCTCGTCCTCGGCCGGGCCCTGCCGCAGCCGGTCGAGCACCCGCGGTGTGACCTGCGGGTCGAGCAGCGACTGTCCGGCGGCGACCCGGCGGACCGCGTCCACCAAGGCGTCGCCGCGGATCTGCTTGAGCACGTACCCGGCGGCGCCGGCCATGATCGCGGTGAACAGCGCGTCCTCGTCGTCGAACGAGGTGAGGATCAGACAGGCGATCTGGTTGTCGGTCGAGCGGACCTGGCGGCAGACCTCGATGCCGCTGCCGTCAGGCAGCCGGGCGTCCAGCACAGCCACGTCGGGCTTCAGCTCGATGATCCCGGTAAGGGCTTCCTCGGCGCTGCCGGCCTCGCCCGCGATCTCAATGTCGGGTTCCTCCGACAGGAGGTCGCGAAGCCCTCGGCGAACGACCTCATGGTCGTCGAGCAAGAATACCCGGATCGTGCGGCCCGGGGCCGGAGATGGGCCCGGAGTGACGTACGTCAACGCAGCCGCACCCATCTGCGCCGGAAAGCGCCCGCCCTCGCTGCCCGGTGCATTAGTCGGCGGCGGATTGCCCGTCATCGGAGTGCGGGAACCGGACGGTCCGGGAACGGCCGCCGATGCCGTGACCCGGCTGGCTACCGGCCGTTGGGTCGCAGTGGTCACCCGACCCGGTGCGGGATAATCCGCCGAAATCTGCAACACCGTTGACCCGCCCGACCCCACTGTCGTTGAAGACCGTCGTGGTTACGACCACGCTGCGCATGAAGACTGTGCCTATGTCACCTGTGGCAACGAGAGTATAACGCCGGAGTTCGCGGCACCGGCCGCGCGCGGCTCGACCAACCGCAAGTCCCGCCGGTCATAGCAGACGGCGGAACGCGGAACCGGATTCCCATCCACGCACCGTGTGCACCCGCTCTGGGCGTCGATTTCGCCCGACGCCGGGGACGGGCGCGGATGCGGCGCTTGTGCGCCCACAGTGGGCCCGCCGCACCGCCCACCGGGCGGCCCGGACGGTCACAGGATGTTGTCACCCGGCGGCGGGGAGCCGCCAGGCCCGCAGGCGCCGGCCGGGCACGAAGGTGCCTGACCGGGCGCGCCCGTTGGGCCGGCAGCGCCCGCCGTTGGGCCCGCCGAGGCCGTCGGCTGGACCGGCAGGGACGGCCGCTCCGGACGGGCCGGCAGGGTGCCCGGCCCGGGCCCGGCCGGCACGGCCGCGGCCGTCGGCTGGTCCGGCGACGGCGCGTCGGTGGCCGCAAGGGCGCTGTCGGTGGCCAGCAGGGCACGCCGGCTGGCGGCCACCCCCAGGGCGACCAGCACGCCGGCCACGCCGGCGACGATGAAGCCCATCCGGCCGCCGTGGCCGTCGATGACCGCGCCGGCCAGCGGCGCCCCGGCCGCGATGCCGGTCACCACGGCCATCTGCAGCCAGGCGAACCCCTCCGTGCGCGCGCCGGCCGGCATCAGCCGCTCCATGAGCGCGTTGCTGCTGATCAGCGTCGGGGCGGTCGAGGCGCCGGCGAGCAGCATCAGCGGCACCGCCGCGATCGCGTTCGGCGCGGCCAGCGGCAGCCACAGCGCGGCCGACATCACCGCCGCACAGCGCAGGAACCGCCGCGCCGGCCCCAGGGTGCTGCTGCGCGCCCCGAACAGCAGCCCGGACACCCCCGAGCCGCACGCGTACAGGCCGAGCATCACCCCGGACAGCGCCCCGAAGCCCTCGTCGCGGGCGAACGCCACCGCCGAGAGGTCCACCGCCCCGAAGGCCAGCCCGATCGCGACGTGGACCAGCACCAGCGCCCGCGGCGCCGGGCTGCGCAGCACCCGCACCCGCGCGGCGCCCCGCACCGGCGGATGCGGCCCCGGGTCGGTCGCCCGCTGCGCCGCCAGCGCCCCCGCGCCCAGCGCCGCCAGCGCCCCGGCGGCCAGCAGGCCCGCGCTCGGCGCCACCGCGGTCGCCAGCACCGTGGCCACGATCGGCCCCAGGATGAAGACCGCCTCGTCGAGCGCGGCCTCCAGCGCGAACGCCGCCCGCAGCACGTCGGCGTCGTCGAGGCTGGCGCTCCAGCGCGCCCGCACGCACCCACCGACCGGCGGGAGCAGCCCGCCGAGCAGCGCGGCCGCGGCGTACCACAGCGGCCGTGGCGCGCCGGTCTGCACGGCCGCGAGCAGCCCCGCCAGGCCGAGCAGGTGGCCGGCCACGCACGGGACCAGCACCCGCGCCTGGCCGAACCGGTCCAGCGCCCGCCCCAGCCGGGTGGCCAGCAGCGCCTCGGCGAGCGTGCCGACCGCGGCCACGGACCCGCCGGTGCCGTAGGAGCCGGTCGTGTGCTGGACATAGAGGACGACGCCGAGGCCGGCCATCGAGATCGGCAGCCGGCCGACGAACCCGGCCAGCACGAAGCGCCGCGCGCCGGGGGTGGTCAGCGCGCGCTGGTAGACGGAGGTCATGGCCGGTCCCACCCTGCCCGAGCGGCACCCCTCGGGGCCACCGATTTGTCTGGCGGCCCTGCTCACATGCGCGGCTGGAGGGCGGCCGCGGTGGCGGTCACGACCAGTTGCTGCCGCGGACCCAGCGGCTGGAGGGCGGCCGGTGCCGCGGCGGCGGGCCGGCGGCCCGCAGCTGCTGGACGAACGGCACGACGACCAGCGCGCCGAACAGGAAACCGATCACATGGGCGCCGTAGGCGACCGCGCCACCGCCGGAGACCCCAATTCCGACGAAGTACAGGTACTGCAGCCCGAACCAGAAGGTGAGCACCACCCAGGCGGGCAGCCAGAACGGGATGAAGAACAGCACGGACACCAGCCCGATCACCCTGGCCCGCGGGAACAGCACCAGGTACGCGCCGAGCACGCCGGCGACCGCGCCGGAGGCGCCGATGAGGGTGTCACGCGAGCCGGACTCGGCAAGCGCGAAACCGTACGACGCCACATACCCGCAGGCCAGGTAGAACAGCAGGTAGACGAGCCGGCCCATCCGGTCCTCGATGTTGTTCCCGAACACACCGAGGAAGAGCATGTTGCCGATCAGGTGCAGCCAGCTGCCGTGCAGGAACATGGCGGTCAGCACCGAAAGCGCCGGGACCTTCTCATACGGCGGTGGCTCGGCGATCACGCAGCCGGTCGTCCCGTCGACGTTGAGCCCCGCCTGTCCGGTGTAGGCGGCCGGCAGCTGCTCGTTGGTCAGCATCTCCCGGGGGATCGCGCCCCACTGCTGGAAGAACCGCGCCTGCTCGCAGGCGTCGCCCGCCGTCTCGCGGCCGATCCCCAGCACCGAGGTGACCACCGGGGTGAACAGGACGAACACCACCACGTTGACGGCGATCAGCAGCCAGGTGACGACGGGCCTGCGCCGCAGCGGGTTGATGTCGTGGATGGGGATGACCACGTCGCCATCCTCCTAG
>JADGHD010000375.1 GCA_019689615.1 Frankia sp.
CGCCCATCCGCCACCCCGGCCGCCGCCCGTCGGCGTGGCGCTGCCTCCCGCACCCAGCTCCCGGGTCGTGGTGACTGGTCGGGTACGGAAAGTGACGATTCGGCCAACGGCGTGGTCGCCGACGCGGATGGCACCTGGGTGCCAGCAGTTGACTTGCCGGATGGCGTGGCGGACGGCGTGGCGAACGGCGTGCCCGGCGGCGCGCGCGACGGCGCCGCCCTGCTCGCCGCGCTGGACCCGGAGCAGCGGGCGGCCGTGCTCGCCCCGGTCGGGCCGGTGTGCATCCTCGCCGGCGCCGGGACCGGCAAGACCCGGACGATCACGCACCGGATCGCCTACCTGACCACCCGCGGCGTGCCGGGCAACCAGATCCTCGCGGTCACCTTCACCAACCGCGCCGCCGGGGAGCTGCGGGCGCGGCTGCGCGCGATGGGCGTCGACGGCGTGCAGGCCAGGACCTTCCACGCCGCCGCGCTGCGCCAGCTCAGCTACTTCTGGCCCAGGGTCGCCGGGGCCGCGCTGCCCCCGCTGGTGGAGAGCCGGGTCCCGCTGGTCGCCCGCGCGGCCGCGAACCGCCTGCGGCTCCGCCTCGACCGCGACGAGCTGCGCGACCTGACCGCCGAGATCGAGTGGGCCAAGTCGGCCATGGTCGCCCCGGCGGACTACCCGGCCGCGGCGGCCGCGGCGGGTCGGGAGACCACCCGCCCGCCGGACACCGTCGCCGCCCTCTACGCCGCATACGAGGAGGCCAAGCGGGCGGCCGGGCAGCTGGACTTCGACGACCTGCTGCTGCTCACGGCGGCGACGCTGGAGGAGCACGGCTGGGTGGCGACAGAGCTGCGCTCGCAGTACCGGCACTTCGTCGTCGACGAGTACCAGGACGTCAACCCGCTGCAGCAGCGGGTGCTGGACGCGTGGCTCGGCGAGCGGGACAGCCTGTGCGTGGTCGGCGACCCGCACCAGACGATCTACTCGTTCAGCGGCGCCACCCCCCGCTACCTGCTGGGGTTCCCGCGCCGCTTCCCGACGGCCACCGTCGTCAGCCTGGTCCGCGACTACCGGTCGACCCCGCAGGTCGTCGCGCTCGCCAACGCGCTGCTCGGCGCGCCGGAGGCGGCCGCGGCCGGCGCCAGCGGCCGTGGCGGTCCCGGCGGCCGGGGCGCGGCCGGCGGGGGAGCGGTGGTGGTCGGCGGCGTCGTCGCGGCGCTGCCGCGGCTGGTCGCGATGCGGCCGGCCGGGCCGGAGCCGGTCCTGCTGGAGTGCGACGACGAGGCGGCCGAGGCGCGGGCGGTCGCCACCCGGATCCGGGCGCTGCTGGCCCGGGGCGTGCCGGCCAGCGAGATCGCCGTGCTGTACCGGATCAACGCCGCCTCCGAGGCCTATGAGACGGCGATCGGCGCCGCCGGCATCCCCTACCTGGTCAAGGGCGGCGAACGCTTCTTCGACCGGCCGGAGGTGCGCGAGGCCGTCCGGCTGCTGCGCGGCGCCGCCAGGGCGGCCGAGCCGGACCGCCCTGGCCTCGCCGACGCGGTCGCCGAGGTGCTGCGCGCCGCCGGCTGGCGGGCGAAGGCGCCCAGCGGCGGGGCCGAGCGGGAGCGCTGGGAGCACCTGGCCGCGCTGCACCGGCTCGCCGTCGACCTCGCCGCCAACGAGCCGGAAGCCGACCTGGACCGGTTCGTCGCCGAGCTCGCCGACCGCGCGGCCCACCAGCACGTCCCGACGGTGGAAGGGGTCACGCTGGCCTCGCTGCACGCCGCCAAGGGCCTGGAGTGGGACGCGGTGTTCCTGGTCGGGCTGGTCGAGGGAATGGTGCCGATCGTCTACGCCCAGACCGAGGAGGAGATCGCCGAGGAGCGCCGCCTGCTCTACGTCGGGGTGACCAGGGCGCGGGAGCACCTCACGCTGTCGTGGTCGCTCGCCCGCGGCGAGGGCGGCCGGCGTACCCGGCGCCCGTCCCGCTTCCTGGACGGCCTGCGCGCGGCGCGGCGGCCGGCGGCCGGCGCGGGCGGCCGGGACCGGCGGGGGAGCGCCGAAGGCGGCGAGGGCGGCCCCCGCCGCCAGGCCAGGGCGGTGGTGCGCTGCCGGGTCTGCGGGCAGTCGCTTACCGGACAGGCCGCCCGGTTCGGCCGGTGCGCGACCTGCCCCAGCCCGGTCGACCCGGAGCTGCTCGACCGGCTGCGCGCCTGGCGGACGGCGACGGCGCGGGAGCTGAACCAGCCCGCCTTCGTCGTGCTCACCGACGCGACCCTGCAGGCGGTTGCGGAGAGCCGGCCGAGCAGCGTCGCCGAGCTCGCCGCGCTGCCCGGCATCGGCCAGGCGAAGCTCGACCGCTACGGCCGGGACCTGCTCGCCCTCGTCGCCGGCCGCGACCCGGGCGACGACCAGTAGCCGCCAGGCGGCCAGCGGGTATCGATCGGGGTGTCGATCCGCCGCGCCGTTACCGAAGGTGTCGTCTGCGCGACTGGAAAAATAAGTTGTCGGGGCGGGAGACGGCTCCTACCGTTACCTGTACGCCGAGCGAAGGCGCACTGACGGCTGGGATCTGCCCGCGGGGATCGCCCCGGCGGGGATCGACTCCCCGGCCGTTCCTGATGCCGCTCGGGCGCTGTTGACGAAGGTACGCCTGGTCGGCCACCCGCCGGTTGGGCCGGCACGGAGGGAGGCGCACGGTGCTGAGCACGAACGCGTCCTTCCACGGCGTCGGCCTCGGTGTCGGCCTCGGCCGGACCGAAGAGCGTACTGGCGATCTTCTCCTCTCGGCTGTCCCGGCTCCCGCCGCGCTGGCGCTGTGCGGCGCCCTGCCGAAGCTCGACCCGCCCGCGGTCCGTCCATGGGCGCACGAGTCGGCGTCGGCTGTCATCGCCACGGCTGTCGACGCGGCTGCCGTGTTGGCCGCGTGGCAGGCCGATGAGGCCGAGCAGGCCGCTGGAGCGGCCTGGGCTGGCGCTAGCGCCGCAGCCCAGGCCGCCGGGGAGCAGTCTGCCCTGCTGCCGGCCGTCGATGCCCGCTTCGGTCGCCGTGACGCCCGCGCAGTCGCCATGCCGCGGAAGTACGCCGCCCGTATGCACGCACTCATGAGGGGTCCGTCCCTGACGGAAGCGCCGGTCTAGGCCGGCGTAGGCCCGAACCCGAGGCCGCGGACCCCGTTGGGTCCGCGGCCTTTGTGTTTCGCCCTCCCAATCGCATCGAACCGATCCCGTGTCGGAGGTGACACCGGTGTTCGACCCCTCGATCGTCGCCCGGATCGAGCGGGAGCGTCTCTCTCTGCCGTGCTGGGACGCTGACCCCGACCTGTTCTTCGCGGAGAAGCCCGAGGACGTCGAGGCGGCCAAGGCCATCTGCAGGGACTGCCCGGTCCGCTCTGCCTGCCTGTCGACGGCGCTCGATCGCAACGAGCCCTGGGGCGTGTGGGGTGGAGAGCTTGTGGTGACCGGCGTCGTGGTGCCGCGCAAGCGGCCGCGTGGCCGGCCCCGGAAGGTTGTCGCGGCCTGACCGGTGCCATGACCGGCAGTGCCGCCGCGGCGGCCTCCTTCGCGTCTCTTCCCGCCATTCCTGCCGGTAGTCCGGTCCGGAAGCGGTGAAGCTGTTCGCCGATTCGCCTTCCCCGGGTGACCCGTAAGTCACCGGTGAATCCAGTGGGCAACGGTAGTGTTTCGCTCGTGCCGAGCAGCGAGCGGACCTACGCCGTCCGTACCGGGGCCGGGGCAGGCGCGGCCCCGCCACCGCGGTCCCACCCCGACCACGACGCGCCGCCGGCCGGGCGGGACCGCCCGGACCTGCGCGCCGAGCTGGCCAGGGCCGTCGCCGCGCTCACCGCGGACGACCTCGCACACATCGTCGACCTGGTCGCCTGGGCAGACGGCGGCTGGCTGCACGTCGCCAACGCCGCCGGCGCCGCCCGGCTGCCCGTCGCCCACCCGTGGGGGCGCTGGGAGGTGCTGCGCGGCCGCAACCCCGTCCTGAACCAGGACCCCCTGCACGCGGTGCCGCGCGAGGCCGCGCTCGCCGACCCGTCCCCGCCGAACGAGCGCAACTCCTACCCGCTCGCCGGCCCCCGGCTGGCCTCCGTCTTCGCCGACCCGACCCGCTCGCCCGACCTGGTCGTCGTGCCCACCCCCAGCCACTACTGGCCGGAGCACGGCGGTCACCTCGGCGAGCACGGCTCGCTGGACGCCGGCCAGTCCCGCGCCCCGCTGCTGCTGGCCGGCGCCGGAGTGCGCGCCCGCGGCCTGCTCGCCCGGCACGCCCGGATGGTCGACGTCGGCCCGACGCTGGCCGCGCTCGCCGGGGTGGCGATGGCGGACGTCGAGGGGGCGCCGCTGGCCGGCCTGCTCACCGGCACGCCGGCCCGCCACGTCGTCGGGCTGCTGTGGGACGGCGCGAACTGCAACGACCTGCTGGCGCTGGCGGCCGAGGGCGCGCTGCCGGGGGTCGCCCGGCTGCTCGACCGCGGCTGCGCGCTGACCGGCGGGGCGGTCGCCGAGTTCCCGAGCGTGACGCTGACGAACCACACCTCCGCGCTGACCGGGGTCGGCCCCGGCCGGCACGGCATCATGCACAACGTCTTCTTCGACCGGGCGAGCGGCCAGCGGGTCATCACCAACGACGTGAACGCCTGGCACACGGCCTGCGAGCAGCTGCGCCCCGGGGCCCGCACGGTGTTCGAGGCGATCGCCGCCGGCCGGCCGGGAGCGTTCACCGCCTGCGTCAACGAGCCGATCGACCGCGGCGCCGGCTACTCCACGTTCGACCTGGTCCGGGCGCTGCCGCGGGTCGACGGCCCGGGCGGCATGGCCGACCACCTGCCGCCCGCCGAGGACGACCCGCACACCAGCCACGAGTGGGCCGGCAGCGACCGGGACTACGCCTGGTCGAGCCGGGTCGACGCGCTTGGGCTTCGCCAGGTGCTGCAGCTGTGGGACGCGCCCGAGCCGCCGGCGTTCACCTGGTGGAACACCACCGTCACCGACACCGGCCACCACGCCGGCGGCCCGTACTCCGCGGTCGCGCGGGCCGCGCTGGCCGACGCCGACCGCCGCCTCCAGGAGTTCCTCGACCTGCTGGAGCGCCGAGGCCTGGCCGACCAGACAGCGATCATGCTGACGGCCGACCACGGCAGCGAGGGCGCCCGCGTGTCCTGCACGGGCGACTGGGCACCGGCGCTGCGCGCGGCCGGTGTCACCTTCCGCGACGAGGGCTACGGCTTCCTCTACCTGGGCGAGCTGGGCGACGTGGCGCCGCAGCCCCGCCAGCCGGAACGCGACGAGGTCGCCGCGGGCTGACGCCGACCCGGCACCGCCGGTCAGCCGGCGGAGGCCGGCGGCGCGGTCGGGCTGGCGGGCTGGCAGGGGCAGCTCGGGTGCACCGGCCAGGT
>JADGHD010000376.1 GCA_019689615.1 Frankia sp.
TGACAGGGGTTCGTACGGGGCGGGCCAAGCGCGCGGCGGTGGTGGTTACGACGCACCAGGAGTCGGGCGCGGTGGTGCCGCGGACCCGGTCCGAGGAGGGGGACGCGGCGGCTACGGCGCCGACCCCTACGGCGGTGACCGGTACGGCGGCGGTGCCGATCGAGGCGACCCGTACGGCGGCGGGGCCGGGTACGGCTCCGGCGGCTACGACGACGACCGTACGGCCCGCCCGTCCTACGGGTCCGGCTCCTATGACCAGGGCGGCTACGGCGGCGGCCAGCGGGACACCGGTGGCTACCCGCCGCGGGGCCGCGACGCCGCCGAGCCCGGCGGCTACGGCGGCCGGCCCGGTGAGGACTTCGGCGGGCGCGACGGCTACGGCGCTGCCCACGGCGCCCGGGACGACTACGCCCGCCCTGGCCGGGAGGACTCCAGCACCGGCGGTTACGGCGCCCGCGGCCGGGAGGGCTACGACACCGGCCCCGGCTACGCCGGCGGCCGCGGGACGCGGGACGACTACGGCCGCCCCGGCCCGTACGGCCGGGAGGGCGACGACCTCGGCGGCGCCGGCTACGGCGGCGGCCGCGGCTCCCGGGACGACTACCCCGCCGGCCGGGACCGCGGCTACGGCGGCTACGACTCCGACCCGCTGGGCGTCGGCGGCCGGGTGGGCGTAGCCGACCGCGAGCGCGACCGGGACGACGACCGCGGCCTCGGCGGCCCGCGCGGCGGCGACCGGGGCGAGCGGCTCGACCGCGGCGCCCCCCGGTACGGCCAGTGCCCGAACTGCCGGGCCTACCACGAGCCGGGCGCCCGGTTCTGCGAGTCGTGCGGCCTCGACTTCACCACCGGCCACCTGCCCACCGGCGCCGGCGAGCGGGGCGGGGCGCCGGGCGGCGGCCGCCGGCACTCGAACCCGCCGGTGGACGACGGCCGTTACGGCGAGCCGGTCATCTCCGGCTCGGCGAACGGCTGGGGCGGCCAGCCGGCCGGCACCGTGCAGTGGGAGGCCGTCGTCGAGGCGGAGCGGGAGTACTACGACAGCGGCGACGACCACCGGGTGCCGTTCCCGGCCTTCTACCCGCGCCGGGTCTTCCCGCTGACGGGCTCGCGGATGCTGGTCGGCCGGCGCAGCGAGTCCCGCGGCATCCACCCCGAGATCGACCTGTCCGGGGCCCCGGAGGACCCGGGCATCTCGCGGGCGCACGCGATCCTGGAGCGCCAGCCCGACGGCAGCTACGCGCTGCTCGACCCGGGCTCCACCAACGGCACCCGGATCAACGACGAGCCCGACCCGATCGAGCCGCACGGCCCGGTGCCGCTGCGCGACGGCGACCGGATCTACCTGGGCGCCTGGACCCGGATCACGGTCCGCGCCCGCTAGCCGCGGCCCCGGTCCGCCCGCCTGCCGGCCCGACGGCGGGCAGGCGGCGGTGGGTCACCAGGCGGCCAGCCCGGATGGCGACGCACGAGGGCCGGCTCCCCGAGCAGGGAGAGCCGGCCCTCGTGCTGTCCGTCGGCGGTATCGCCGGGCGCCCGGGTGGCGGGGGCGGGCCGTAGCCTGGCCAACGGCGGCGCCGCCGGCGCCCAGGGCGGGTCAGGCCAGGCGCCAGCGCTGGCCTTCGGAGGTGTCGTCGACGATGATCCCGACATCGCGCAGCCGGGCGCGGATCGCGTCCGCCTCGGCGTAGTCCTTACGAGCCCTGGCCGACGAGCGCAGGTCGAGCACCACCTGCATGACGCCCTCCAGCGCGGTGGCGAGCTGGCCGCCGGCCGCCGGCCACTGCTGCACCGGGTCCAGGCCGAGGACGGTCAGCATCCGGCGGACGACGTCGACCCAGCCGGCGAGCTCGCGGCGGTGCGCCTTCGACAGCACCTGGTTGCCCTGGCCGACCGCGCCGAACAGCGCGGCGAGCGCCCGGGAGACCGCCAGGTCGTCGTCGAGCGCGGCCGCGAAGTCCGCCCAGGCCGCCGCCGGGCGCGCCGCGCCGCCGCGACCGCCCGATCCGCCCGCGGCACCCCCGGTCCCGTCGCCCTCCGCGGCCAGGGCTGCCGCCTCGGCCGGGCCGCCCAGTATGTCGAGGGCGTTGCGGACAAACGTCTCCAGCCGCTCGTAGGCCGCCGCCGACTCGGCCACCGTCGTGGCGCTGTACTCGACGGTCGTCCGGTAGTGCGCGGACAGCAGCAGGTAGCGCAGCACCTGCGGGCGCATCTGCTCCAGCGCCTCGCCGACCAGGAACGAGTTCCCGAGCGACTTCGACATCTTCGTGCCGCCGGTGGTCAGCAGGCCGACATGGACCCAGTACCGGGCCATCTCCGGCTCCAGCGGATGGCCGGAGGCGTCGGCCGTGGCGCACACGGTCTGCGCGCGCTCGTTCTCGTGATGCGGGAAACGCAGGTCCAGCCCGCCGCCGTGAATGTCGAACACCTGGCCCAGGTACTTGCCCGCCATTGCGGAGCATTCCAGGTGCCAGCCCGGCCGCCCCGGCCCCCACGGCGAGCCCCAGGCGGGCTCGCCGGGTTTGGCCGCCTTCCACAGCGCGAAATCCCGGGGGTCGGCCTTACCCGGCTCGACCTCGGGCGAGGCCTGCATCGCGTCCGGCTTCTGGTTCGACAGGGCGCCGTAGTCGGAAAAGGCGCTGATCCTGAACCAGACGGAGCCTTCGCCCTCGTAGGCGAAGCCGCGCTCCATCAGTGCCTTGATGAGCGCGAACATCTCCGGGATGTGGCCGGTCGCGCGCGGCTGCACGCTCGGGGGCAGCACGCCGACGGCGCGGTAGGCCTCGTCGAACGCCCGGGTCTCCCGGGTGGCCAGCTCCCAGACCGAGATCCCCTCGCGGTTCGCGTTGGCGATGATCTTGTCATCGATGTCCGTGACGTTCTGGACGTACGTCACCTGGTAGCCGGACGCCAGCAGCCAGCGGCGCAGCAGGTCCAGCGCGACCGCGGAGCGCAGGTGCCCGACGTGCGGCCCGGACTGGACGGTCGGCCCACACACGTACATGCCCACGTGACCGGGGCGCAGCGGCTCGAACGGCCGCACGCGCCGGGTGCGCGTGTCGTACAGGTGCAGGCTCATTCGTCAAGCGTACGGCGCGGCGACGTGGATCTCGTCCACGGATCTCGCGGGCCGCCGGCGCCGCCGCGGCCGGGTCGGGGCGGGGCCTGGTTGCCGACAGTGGCCGCCAGGCGGCCCCGGGTCAGCCCATCGTGATGATCCGGTCGGCGCTGACCCGGACGACCACCCGGACGGTGTCCGGGCCGTCCCACTTGTAGGGCTCGCCGGTGTACTTGATGGCCAGCTGGTCGATCAGCTCGCGCCCGCCCTCCTCGGTCACCCACGCGGTTCCGCGGATCTCGACATACGAGTACGGATCGTGCTGGTCGAGGAACATCAGGCCGACCCGCGGGTCGCGGGCGATGTCACGCTCCTTAGCCCGCCCGCGCACGGTCGACAGCAGCAGGTCGTCGCCATCCCGGGCGACCCAGAGCACGGTGAGCCGTGGCGAGCCATCCGGCCGGATCGTCGCCAGCGTCACGTAGGTCGGCCCGTCCGCGAGCTCCCGTACCCTCTGCGGCAGCCGTTGCCCCATCGCCCGTCTCCGCCCCTTCGACGTCGTTCCGTCCCACCGCCCACGTTGCCCACGGGCGCGGCGGCGGTCGCCAACAGGACCGAACGCCGGCCCCGCTGACCGAACCTGCCACCAAAGCGCCACCGAGTTGATGACAGTCCGGCATACCCCGGCAGCACCGCGTCAGCCGTCGACGCGCGCGACCAGCGCGGTGGCGATCGCCGCGAGGCCCTCGCCGCGGCCGGTGAGCCCGAGGCCGTCCGTCGTCGTCGCGGAGACGCTGACGGCCGCGCCACCGAGCGCCGCCGACATCGCGGCCGCTGCCTCGTCGCGCCGGCGGGCCATCCGCGGCCGGTTGCCGACGACCTGGACCGCGACGTTGCCGATCGTCCAGCCGTTCTCGGCGAGCAGCCGCGCGGTCTCGCCGAGCAGCGCCGCCCCGGAGGCACCGGCCCATTCCGGCCGGTCGGTGCCGAACACCTTGCCCAGGTCACCCAGGCCGGACGCGATCAGTAACGCGTCGCAGGCCGCGTGCGCGGCGACGTCGCCGTCCGAATGGCCGGCCAGGCCGTCCTCGCCCTCCCACAGCAGGCAGGCGACCCAGCAGTCCCGGCCGGGCTCGAACGGGTGGACGTCGACCCCAACCCCGACCCGCGGCAGCGCGAGCGGAGCGGTCATGACGCCGGCCCCCGGCTGGACTCGGCCAGCCGTCGAGCCAGCATCGCCTCCGCGAACACCAGGTCGGCCGGGCGGGTCACCTTGAACGCCTCGTCCGCGCCGGGGACCGTGGTCACCGGCACGCCCAGCCGCTCCGCCAGCCCGGCGTCGTCGGTCACCGGGACCCCGTCGTCCTCGTGCCGGGCGTACGCGGCTTCGATCACCTCGCGCCGGAAGCCCTGCGGGGTCTGCACGGCCCGCAGCCCGTCGCGCGGCGGGGTGCGCACCACCATGCCGTCCGCGTCGATCTCCTTGACCGTGTCCGCCAGCGGCAGCACCGGGATCACCGCCGGCGCGCCCGCCAGCACCGCCGAGGCGACCGCGTCGACCAGCGATGGCGGGGTGAGCGGCCGGGCCGCGTCATGCACCAGCACCACCCGGATGTCGTCGTCGAGCACCCGCAGCGCGCCGCGCACCGAATCGACCCGCTCGGCCCCGCCGGGCAGCACCTTCACGTCCGGCCCGAGCAGCCGCCCGACGACCTCGACCAGGGTCGGCGGCGCCGCGACGACGATCTGTGACACCAGCTCGGCGGCCGTCAGCGCCGCGACGGTGTGCACCAACATCGGCCGGCCCGCGAGCTGGCGCAGCGCCTTGGGCACGCCGCCGCCCAGGCGCTCCCCCCGGCCCGCCGCGGGGACGACGACCCCGACCCGCGGGGTCACCAGCTACCTCGAGTGATCGTGAACCTCACCAGCATGTCCTCCAGCGCGCCGCGCTGGACCGTGTCCCGTCGGCCGGCCGGCTCCCCCTGAGCCCGCCGGGCGACCTGTCCGTTCCGCGCCGCGTGCCTGGCCGGCCCGCGCCGCCGGGCGAGCCACGCCGCGCACGCTCGCCGCTCGCCCACCCGGGACCCTAGTCCTCCGCGGGCGTTCCCGTAGCCAGGTGTCCGCCGCGACCGGCCGGCGCCGCGCCCGCCAGACCCGCCCTGAGCCGGCTCATGCCTGCAATACCCGGCTGTCCGGTCCGCGGAGTCCCCAGCGAGCCGATACCTGGCCGGTGATGCGGGCGGTGTGACGAATTGGCGGCGACGCCCCCGCCATGGCGGAGGAAACGGGTACGGGCAGGGCGGGTGTCCGGGGC
>JADGHD010000377.1 GCA_019689615.1 Frankia sp.
TTTGTGTATAAGTGTCAGCGCCACCACCCACCGCGAGCCAGCCGAGCAGCCGGGCGACGAGCCGGCCCACCGGGAGCCTTCGGCCCGGGAGCAGACCCAGCCAAAGGAGCCACGCCGCCCGCCACGGCCGCCGGTGGCCCCACCCACCGAGCGCCCGGACTACGTGCCCGCGGACCGGGCAGCGGCCGAACGCGCGCCGACGGAGCGCCGGCCCGCCGACCGACCGGCTGCTGACCGGCCCGCCGCCGAGCGGCCGGCGCCGGAGCGGGCGACCGGCGCCCGCCACGCGGGCCGGCCGGCGCCCGCGCACCGGCGGGTCGCCGCCATCGAGGGGACGACGGCGCGCGAGGGCCGCGGGCCGTCCTCCGGGCAGCAGCCGCGGGTGATCAGCGTTGGCGGCCTGAGCGGCTCGCGGGCCGAGGGCACGGCGGGGGCGGGCGGCGCCGCGCCCGGCACCGGCGCACCGGCCGAGCCGGCGGCCCGCGCCGGCCGGCGGTTCGGCGCCCGGGTGCTCGCGGTGGTCGCGATCGTCGCCGGGCTGCTCGGCGGCCTCGTCGGGGGCGCGGTCGGTGCCCGGCTGGCCGGCTCCGGCGAAAGCGGTTCCAGCCTGCGGCTGGGCGGCTCCGCGCCGGCCGGCGGGGCGCCCGGCTCGGTGGCCGACGTGGTCGCCGCCGTGCTGCCGTCCGTGGTGACCATCGATGTCCGCGGTGCCGAGGGCAGCACCGGGTCCGGGGTGATCATCCGCTCCGACGGCTACATCCTGACCAACAGCCATGTGATCGCGCCGGCGCTGCGTGGCGAGGGCCAGCTGATGGTGACGCTGTACAAGGAGGTCGCGCAGATCCCGGCGCAGGTCGTCGGTCAGGACGCGCGCACCGACCTCGCGGTGATCAAGATTTCGACCGGCACCGAGCTGCCGGCGGCGGTGCTCGGCCGGTCGGGCTCGCTGCGGGTGGGGACGCCGGTCATCGCGATCGGTGCCCCGCTCGGGCTGTCCGGCACGGTCACCACCGGCATCGTCAGCGCGCTCGACCGCAACCCCACCGTTCCCGTCGCCAGCGGGGAGTCGCCGCCGATGCTCGTCGGCGCGATCCAGATCGACGCCGCGCTCAATTTCGGCAGCTCTGGCGGCCCACTGCTCGACACCGCCGGGCAGGTGGTAGGGATCAACTCGGCGATCGCCAGCATCCCGGGCACGGACGGCACCGTCGGCCAGACCGGGAACAGCGGCGTCGGCTTCGCGATCCCGATCGACTACGCCGCCTCCGTCGCTGACGAGATCATCCGGACCGGCCGGGCGACCCACCCGCACTTCGGGGTGGTGGCGACGACGGTGACGCCGCAGGAGGCGGACGCGGCGGGCACCGCGCCCGGCGCGAAGCTGCGGGAGGTGACGCCGGGCGGCCCGGCCGCGGGCGCCGGCCTGCGCGTCGGCGACATCGTCACCAAGGTCGACGACATGGTGATCGCCAGCTCCAACGACCTGTTGGCGGCGGCCCGGCTGCACGAGGTCGGCGACCGGGTCACGGTCACCTACCAGCGGGCGGGGCGCTCGGCCAGCCTCCAGGTCACGCTCGCCGAGCAGCCGGGCTGACGCTGGCCGTCACGGCGCGTTCACCCGCCGCGCCCGCTTCGGCCGCCAGTGGCGCCGCCGGCCGCCCGTCGGCCCGGTCGGGCCAGCTCCCGGCCGGATAACGCGGCGGAACCGTCTCGTGGAGGACAGGCGCGGAGGTACGCTCGCCCCGTGTTCAACGGTGTCGGATGGGCCGAAGTCGCCGTTCTGCTGATTATCGGCCTGTTCGTGTTCGGGCCGGACAAGCTGCCGCGGGTGGCCCGGGACGCTGGCCGGATGTTGCGTCAGCTCCGGCAGATGCTCAACGGCATGCGCGACGACCTGCGCCAGGAACTCGGTCCCGAGCTGGCCGACCTGGACATCCGGGACCTGCACCCGAAGACGTTCGTCCGCAAGCACCTGCTGGAGGACGACGACCCGATCTTCCCCAGCTACCTGGACAAGCGGACCAACGGCTACGACAGCACCGCCGCCAGCAGCGCCGGCCCGTCGCTGACCAAGGACCGCGCTCCCGCCGCCAGCGCCCCGAAGGCGGCCGCGCAGCCGAAGCGGGCGGTCCCGGCCCCGGCGTCGCCGAGCCCGGGCGCCACCAGCAGTGCCCCCTGGGACACCGACGCCACCTGAGCGCAGCGCGCTGGGCGGGCAGGGCCCGTCAGCGGCCGGTCCCGTTGTGCGCGGGGACGGCCAGCCGCTCCAGCAGCTCGCCGAGCAGCTCCAGCTCGTCGGGCGTGTAGTGGGACAGCACGTGCCGCGCGACCCCGCGCAGGTGGGTGCCGGACGCGTCGCGCAGCCGCGCCAGCCCGGCCGGGGTGAGCACGGCGAGCGTGCCGCGCAGATCGGACGGGCAGGACCGGCGCTCGACCAGTCCCTCCCGGACCAGGCGGTCGACGAGCCTGGTCAGCCCGCTCCGGGAGAGCAGCACGGCGTTCGCCAGCTCGCTCATCCGCAGCGCCCCGGCTGGCGACTCGGACAGCTGGACGAGCACGTCGTACGAGGCGAGCGGCAGGCTGTGAGCATCCTCGAGCTCGGCCTCGAGCAGCCGGGTGACATGCGCGTGGGCGCGCAGCAGCCCGCGCCAGGCCCGCATCCCGAGGGCGTCCACCCGCTCGGCGGCCGGGTTCGGCGAGCCACAGGCCGGCCGCGGCTCGGGCGCGCCGGCGGAGTCCGCCTGCTCGGCGCCGGCCGGGCCCGCGCCGGCGGTGGGTCGGGCCGCGGCCAGGTGCGCGGACGCCGTGGCCGGGCGCGCTGGCCCCCCGTCGAACGTCACCGTCACCGGCCCGGACTGGTCGGTGATGTCGTCCGGGCCTGGCTCCGTTTCCTGCCGGGTGTCCTGCCAGCCCACTCGATCAGCGTACGTCGCCGGGCCGGTGCGCGGGGCGACGAGCGCGTGCCAGCCACCCGACCGGGCCTCGGCCGGCGCCCGCCGCCGCCCCCCGGCCGGGGCGGGGCGCCCCCCCCCCCCCCCGGGCCCGGGGGGGGGCGGGGCGGCGCCCCGCTGACCGGGTCTGGCCGCCGGCCGGCGCCCGGTAGCGCAGTCCCGCCGCCGCGGTTACGGGGCGTCCCCGGACCGCCGGGCGGGCTATGGTGGTTGTCGGTGGGTGCAGCAGGCCCCGGTTGCCACGCGCGCATGGCCCGGCGGGTCATGCCCAGGGGGGTCATGGTCCAGCGGGTCATGGCCCAGGCGGGCGGTAGGACCGCCGCGCCGTCCCTGTCCCAGCCGACGACCACCTCCCCCAGCCCGCACTGAACCCGTACCACCGCCGGTCGCGGCGGTGGCCAGACGGCCGAGGTTTCCTTGCCAGCGAACAGCCCAACTCCCGAAGCGATCCACTCGGCGCTCGCGACCGTGCTCGACCCCGAGATCGGCCGGCCGATCACCGAGCTGGACATGGTCGAGGCGGTCCAGGTCCGCGGCGACGGCTCCGTCGACGTCGTGGTCCTGCTCACGGTATCCGGCTGCCCGATGCGTGACGAGATCACCGCTCGGGTGGACCGCGCGGTCCGTGCCGTCGACGGCGTCACCGACGTGCGCGTCGCGTTGTCGGTGATGACCCAGGAGCAGCGCGCCGCGCTGCACGAGAAGCTGCGCGGCGGGGTCGCGCCGCGCGTGATCCCGTTCGCCCAGCCCGGCTCGCTCACCCGGGTCTACGGGGTGGCCAGCGGCAAGGGCGGGGTCGGCAAGTCATCCGTGACGGTGAACCTCGCCGCCGCCATGGCCCGCATGGGGCTTTCGGTCGGCGTGCTCGACGCCGACATCTACGGCCACTCGGTGCCCCGGATGTTCGGGGTCGACCGGCCGCCGACGCAGGTCGAGAAGATGATCATGCCGCCGCAGGCGCACGGCGTGAAGGTCATCTCCACCGGCATGTTCACCCGCGGCAACCAGCCGGTGACCTGGCGCGGGCCGATGCTGCACCGGGCCCTGGAGCAGTTCCTCTCCGACGTGTTCTGGGGCGACCTCGACGTCCTGCTGCTCGACCTTCCGCCCGGCACCGGCGACATCGCGATCTCGCTCGCCCAGCTCGTGCCGTCGTCCGAGCTGCTCGTCGTCACGACGCCGCAGGTCGCCGCGACCGAGGTGGCCGAGCGGGCCGGCACGATCGCCGCGCAGACCCGGCAGAACGTGGTCGGCGTCGTGGAGAACATGGCCTACCTGTCCTGCCCGCACTGCGACGAGCGGATCGAGCTGTTCGGCTCGGGTGGCGGCGCCGCGGTCGCCGAGCGGCTGACCAAGGTGCTCGGCCACGACGTGCCGCTGCTCGCGCAGATCCCGATGGACGTGCGGATGCGCGAGGGTGGCGACGCCGGGCGACCGCTGGTCCTTGCCGACCCGGACTGCGAGGCCAGCAAGGCGATGCGCTCGGTCGCCGAGCGGCTGGGCTTCCGCTCCCGTGGCCTGGCCGGCCGCTCGCTCAACATCACCCCCGCTCGGCGGGGCTGAGCCCGCCCGGAGACGCTTCCGGCCCGGTACGGCGCTCGCCGTGCCGGGCCGTCGGCCGCCCGGGCCGGGCTGGCGGCGGGGCCCCCGGCCCCCCCCCCCCCACGCGCACCCCCCCCCCCCCCAAGCCCGGGGGGGGGGAGTTTTTTCTTAACCCCCCCGGGGGGGGGCCCGGGCCCCCCCCCGCCCCGCCGCCCCACGCCCGGCCGCTACAGGTAGCGGCGGGCCGGCTCCACCATCGCGCGGACCGTCTTGCCGTCGTGGAACTCGCCGATCGCGGTCATCACCCAGGTCGGGGTGTTCGGGTCCCGCTGCACCTTGCACATCACCAGGCCGGTGGACGGCTTGGAGTCGGACAGGTCGAACCGGACCAGCTCCTGGTTGGTCAGGTCGTCGACCAGGCGGCAGTACGCCCGGGCGATCTGGGTGAACGGCTGGCCCTGGAAGCTGTTCACGGTGAAGACCAGGGTGACCACGCTGGGCGGGAGCGCGCCCAGGTCGACGAAGATCGTCTCGTCGTCGCCCTCGCCCTGGCCGGTCAGGTTGTCGCCGGAGTGGCGGACCGCCCCGCGGGCCCCCTTCTTCGACATGAACCACACCTTGTCGACGTCCTTGCCGCGGGCGTCGTACAGGATGCAGGACGCGTCCAGGTCGATGTTGCGGCCGTAGGCTGCCGGGTCCCAGCCGAGGCCCATCCTGACCCGGGTCAGCGGCGGGGCGCCGGTCTTGACCAGCGAGACCGCCTCGCCCTTGCGCAGCGACACCCGGCCCTTGTCCAGGTTGACCCGGCCACCCGCCGGGGCAGCGGTGGGCGGCGCTGCCGGGGGCGGCGCGCCCCACTGCCCGGCCGGCGGGGGC
>JADGHD010000378.1 GCA_019689615.1 Frankia sp.
CCTTCGGCGCCAGCGTCAGTTGTGTTTACGAGCCCGCCCGCCGACACCGGCGAGGCCGGCGGCGGGCGCGGGTGGCGGGGTCACTCCCACTCGATCGTGCCGGGCGGCTTGGAGGTGATGTCGTAGACGACCCGGTTGACCTCCCCGACCTCGTTGACGATGCGGTTGCTGATCCGCTCGAGCAGGTTGTAGGGGAGCCGGGCCCAGTCAGCGGTCATCGCGTCCTCGCTGGTCACGGCGCGCAGGACGACCGGGTGGCCGTAGGTGCGCTCGTCGCCCTGCACGCCGACCGAGCGCACGTCGGCCAGCAGGACGGCGAACACCTGCCAGATGTCGCGGTCCAGGCCGGCGCGGCGGACCTCCTCGCGCACGATCTGGTCGGCGGCCCGGACCACCTCCAGCCGCTGCGGCGTGACCTCGCCGATGATGCGGACCGCGAGCCCGGGGCCGGGGAACGGCTGGCGCCAGACGATCTCCTCCGGCAGGCCCAGCTCCTCGCCGAGCCGGCGCACCTCGTCCTTGAACAGCGTCCGCAGCGGCTCGACCAGCTCGAACTTCAGGTCGTCCGGCAGCCCGCCGACGTTGTGGTGCGACTTGATCTTCGCGGCGGCCGGCGAGCCCGACTCGATGACGTCCGGGTAGAGGGTGCCCTGCACGAGGTACTCGATCCGGCTGCCGGCCGCCTCGGCGCGGGCCTCGAGCTCGCGGGCGGCCTCCTCGAACACCCGGATGAACTCGCGGCCGATGATCTTGCGCTTCTGCTCCGGGTCGGTCACGCCGGCCAGCGCGCCGGCGAACCGGTCGGCCGCCTTGATGTGCACCAGCTCGACCCCGGTGGAGGCGACGAAGTCCCGCTCGACCTGCTCGGCCTCCCCGGCCCGCAGCAGCCCGTGGTCGACGAAGACGCAGGTCAGCTTGTCCCCGACGGCCCGCTGCACCAGCGCAGCGGCCACCGCCGAGTCCACCCCGCCGGACAGCCCGCAGATCAGCCGGCCGTCGCCGACCTGGGCGCGGACCGCGGCGACCGCCTCGTCGACGATGTTCACCATCGTCCAGGTCGGGCGGGCGCCGGCGCCGTGGATCAGGAACCGGCGCAGCACGTCCATCCCGTGCTCGGTGTGCAGCACCTCGGGGTGGAACTGCACGCCGAACAGCCCGCGCCGGGCGTCCTCGAACGCGGCGACCGGGGTGGACGGGGTCGAGGCGGTCACGTCGAACCCGGGCGGGGCGGCGGTCACCGAGTCCCCGTGCGACATCCAGACCTGCTGTCCGGCGGGCAGCCCATCGAACAGCACGCCGGGGCGGGTGACGGTGAGCCGGGTAGCCCCGTACTCGGCCGTGCCGGTGCGGGCCACCGTGCCCGAGAGCGCCTGGGCCATCACCTGGTGGCCGTAGCAGATCCCGAGCACCGGGATGCCCGCGTCGAACAGGGCCGCGTCCACCTGGGGCGCGCCGGGGGAGTACACGGACTTCGGCCCGCCCGACAGGATGACCGCCGTCGGCCGGCGGGCGAGCAGCTCGGCGACCGGGGTGTCCCACGGGACGATCTCGGAGTACACGTGGCACTCCCGCACCCGGCGGGCGATCAGCTGCGCGTACTGCGCCCCGAAGTCGACGACGAGGACGGTGTCGTAGCCGGGGTGGCCGGTGGCCTTGGAACTGGGTCCGCTCACTCGTCAAGCCTACGGAGCCGGCCGCCGGCCGCCCGCCGGCCGCTCGGGGGAGGCTTCGGTCACGCAGAGCAACCGGTGGTCGGGCCGCCGCGGTGGCGGGCGGCGAGCCGCGCCCGGCCGCCGCGCCGGCCCGCTCGTGCCCGCCTTGTGACTATGGGTCACCGTTCGGTGGGTGCACTGACGATTACGCGACCCCTACGCGAGGGCCGATTCCGATCGTTACTCCCTAGGAGCACAGGGTGATCCGGGTCGGGTGGTGGGGTCCGCGGCGCACGGTCCGGTGGTGGAGGGTGCGCACTGTTGTGATGTGTTCCCTATGCGTGATCCGGTGTGGTCCCATGGCGCACGCATCAGGGGCACAATTTGTCGCCTGTCCGGACGTGGCGTAGGGTAGCCGCCTTTCGGCGCCCAAGTCGGTACCGCTATGGTGCCGTCCGAGGGACATCCGGGCCCGCTTCCGGGCCAAGCCGGGGCGTCGGGTTCCGGGCGGCCGGCGGAGAGGTTGCAGTACGTGCGCAGACAACCGATGGCCAGCAGCACGGGCATCGCCGACCCGGTGCCGATGCCGGCGCCGGGCACCCCTGTCATGGACAGCGGGGAAGACGGCGAGAGTCCCGCCGCGCCCCGGCCCGATGGCGCAGATGACGTGCGCCCGCGCCGTGGCCTGTTCACCAACCCGGCTGGCTGGCGAGTTCGAACGAAGCTGTTCGCCATCCTGGCGATTCCCGGGATCGCCATCCTGTTCAACGCGATTGGCGAAGGCGTCTCGCTGTTCAACAGCACCCGGGACATCAACCGTGTGTCCAACCTGACCGAGATCAACCAGGCCGGGATGGACCTGATCTACGCGCTCCAGCGCGAGCGCACCTTCACGGTCGACTACATCGCTGCGGGCCAGAACCCGAACGCCCGTCCCGACATCGAGATCGTGAAAACCCGCCGCGGGGAGGTCGACCAGGCCTACCAGGCGTTCCGGGAGGTGGCCGACGACCACCGCGGCTCGTTCGGGCCGGCGGTGGACGCGGCGCTGGAGACCGTCTCCCTGCAGATGGACAACCTGTCCACCAAGCGGCAGGCGGTCGAGCGGATGAAGCTGCCGGTCTCGGCGATGGAGGCGTACAACGCCGCCATCGACCCGCTGATCAACCTGGTGGCCCTGATCCCGCAGGGCAACGACGACCAGGAGCTGGTCGACGCGGTCAACGCGACCGACCACCTCGTCCGGTCGTTCGACCTGCTGGCCCAGGCGCAGGCCAGGGCGACCAGCAGTTTCGCCTCCGGCCAGCCGTTCACCGAGGACGACTTCCGGACACTGCTGAGCCTGTACTCCGAGCGGGACAGCCAGCTCGGCGACTTCGAGGCCGCGGCCACCACGGAACAGCGGACGCTCTACAACTCGGTCATCGACCTGCGGCGCAACCTCGACGTCATCAACGCCGAGAAGTACTTCGAGTCGTTGCTCGACGCCGAGGTCGACCAGCCGCTGGAGGCGAACTCCTTCACCTTCGACCGCACCAAGTGGCTGCAGTCGACCGGCACCACGATCGAGCGCGGCTTCGACGTCATCGACGAGATGTTCGGCATGATCGACGACCGGGTCGGCGAGCTGCGGGGCGACATCCAGCGCGACGCGCTGTTCTCGGCCCTGTTCACCGCCGCCATCCTGGCCGCCGCCCTCCTGATCGCGCTGGTCGTCGCCCAGTCGCTGGTCCGGCCGCTGTTCACGCTGCGGACCGCCGCGCTCGACATCGCCGACCGCCGGCTGCCCGAGGCGGTCCGCCGGCTGCGCGACTCCTCCGAGCAGGTCATCGACAACGAGATCGAGACCGTCGGTATCGACACCGACGAGGAGATCGGCGAAGTGGCGCGCGCGTTCGACGCGGTCCACCGCGAGGCCGTCCGGCTCGCGTCCGAGCAGGCGATCCTGCGGAACAACGTCAACGCGATGTTCGTCAACCTGTCCCGGCGCAGCCAGGGCCTCGTCGAGCGGCAGCTCCGCCTCATCGACGACCTGGAGAACCGCGAGCAGGACCCGGACCAGCTGGCGAACCTGTTCAAACTGGACCACCTGGCGACCCGTATGCGCCGGAACAACGAGAGCCTGCTGGTTCTCGCCGGTACGGACACCGCCCGCCGGTGGACCCACCCGGTCCCGCTGAACGAGGTGGTCCTGGCGGCCATCTCCGAGGTGGAGCAGTACACCCGGGTGAAGCAGACAACCGCGGCCCCGGTGTCCATCGCCGGCAACGGTGTCAGCGACGTCGTCCACCTGATCGCCGAGCTGCTGGAGAACGCGACCTCGTACTCGCCTCCGGCGACCGACGTCATCGTGACCAGCCACTCGCTCGGCCCGGGTGCCGGCGCGATCATCGAGATCGTCGACCAGGGCATCGGAATGCCGGCCAAGGACCTCGAGCGGGTCAACGAGCGGCTGGCCAACCCGCCGGTCATCGACGTGTCGGTGTCGCGGACCATGGGCCTGTTCGCGGTCGGCCGGCTGGCGCAGCGGCACGGCATCCGGGTTCAGCTGCGCGAGTCCCCGACCAAGGGCATCACCGCGGTCGTCCGGCTGCCCGCGAAGCTGGTCACCGGCGACAGCGGTGCCAGCGGCCCCGCGGCGGCAGCCCGGGCCGGCCTCGGCCGCCCCAACGTCGAACTGCCCCGCCAGCTTGGCCACCAGCAGCAGGGCATGGGTGGCCAGCAGCAGGGCCGGCCGGAGCTGCTCAGCAGCGGCGCCGAGGGCCGCCGGCCCGGCCAGCGGCCGGACCCCGAGCAGCGGCGTGACGCCGACCGCGAACGGTTCGGCCCGCCCAGCGGCCCGCTGCCGTCGTTCGACGGTGGCAACCGCTTCGGCACCGCCCCGCTGGCGCTGAACCCCGGCACCGGCGGGCCGGGTGAGCGCCGCGACGAGCGCGACGCGCACCCGATGACCGGCCCGATGACGGGCCCGATGCCGGTGCGCCAGCCCGAGCGGTACACCGAGCAGGACACCACGCGGATCGGCCAGTCGCCGTTCGCCGCCCGCGACGCCGCCACCGGCCCGCGGTCGTTCGACCGGTCCGGCGAGCGCGAGCAGCGGGACCAGCGCGAGCAGCTGGGGCCGCAGACCGGTGGCTTCCCGATCGGCGGCCACCAGCCCCCCGCCGAGCAGCGGCAGGACAGCTGGACCGGCGAGTTCCAGCGGCCAGGCGTGCCGGACGACGGGCGGGCCGACCGCGGCCACCAGCCGGCGGCCGCCGAGCACAACGGCTACCCGCCGCCGCGCCAGGAGCAGGACACCGGCCCGGGCAGCGTGTTCGCCCGCCCGCCGACGCGGCCGGAGCCCGAGGAGGTGCCGACGCCGCCGTGGGCCGGCCAGGAGTTCCAGCCGCTGGCCAACGGCTACCACCAGGCCCCGGAGGACACCGGCGGGATCTACCTCGACCGCGACTCCGAGGAGCTCGACACCACGCCGATCTTCGACTCGGTGTCGGCCTGGTTCCAGCGCCGCACGCCGGTCGGCGAGCAGCCGCGGGTGTCGCGGGACCCGGTGGTCGAGAGGGCCCCGTCCGGCGCCTACAGCGGGCCGCACACGGCCGCCACGAGCCGGCCGATGGGTGGCGTCACGGGCTCGGTCACCGGTGACCACCAGATCCAGCGGCCGACGCCGACGCCCACCCCGGCAC
>JADGHD010000379.1 GCA_019689615.1 Frankia sp.
CGCCGACGCCGGGGACGCCCCCGCCCTCCTCGGCGGCGCCGGCGTCGGCCACCGGGACGGCGCCAGCGCCGGTGTCGGCCACCGTGGCGGTGCCAGCGCCGTTGACGTAGGTGCCGCCGTTGCCGTTCTGCTGGCGTGGGTCGGCGGCGAGCGCCTCGTCGATGAAGGTGTCCTCGCCGACGACGTGGTCGCAGGCGGCCCGGAAGGCGCGGGCGGACGGCCCGCTGGTGATGATGACCGTGCGGCGGTCGTGGGCCCGCAGCCGCAGCATCACCGGGGTGTAGTCGGCGTCCGCCGACAGCAGGATCACCTCGTCGAACCGGGTCGGGTGGAGGAGGATGTCCAGGACGTCGATCACCATGTGGATGTCGGCCGAGTTCTTGCCGGCCGCCGTCAGCGGCGGGCAGTCGACGACGTGGAAGCCCGCCCTGGTGAAGTGCGCCCGGTAGCGCGATGAGCTGACCGGGTTCAGGTAGCAGTAGCGGATCAGCAGGTCACGGCGGACGTTGCCGGTGCCGAGCGCCGGGTAGGTCAGCCGCTCCAGCCAGCCGAGCCAGCCCTGCGGGTAGACCGCGAACCGGTTCGCGGCTGCCGGGTCAAGGCGCTGCAGGCCCAGGTGGATGTTCTCGAAGTCGACGAACAACGCGCTGCGGACGCGTAAGGCGCCCGGATCGTCACCGCCCGCGGCCGGGTTCATGGTCGACATGGTGCCGGATCATCACCCGTTGACCAAGACCCCACCGCCGGCGCCCCGCCGGCCGCGCTGGCCCGGCTGGCACGCCAGCGGGACCGCCCGGCCGCGCCCTGCCGCCACCTCGCGGCCCACCGCCGCTGGTCAGCCGGCCGGCCCGGGTGCCTGCCCGCCGTTGTCGGCGAACCGACATCACCCCGCGACGAGCCCGACGCCGCAGCCACTACCGTTGCGGTTGTCGTCCGATCGCCGGCGGGACCGCCGAGCCGCTGGCGGTAGGGTGACGCCGAACCAGGCGAGGACGGGCGGAAGGGAACGGAGCGCCACGCTGGGCCGTTGACGCCCCCGACAGGGGGCGACGGGTCGGGCCCGGTGGCACGGTGCCGCCGGCGGCGACGCGGCAGGCGCCTGCTGGTCCTGGTACGGGACGATCGGGCGGTTCGGCGGCAGGCAGACAGCATCGGGAGCGTCGACGTGCGGGAGATCGCGCTGCCGGTGCAGCTCGGTCCGGCGACACTGCTCGCCCGCATCGGTGGCGGCGGGATGGGGGTCGTCTACTACGGGGTGCTGGCCCCGGCCAACACCCCGGTCGCCGTCAAGGTGATCCGGGGCGAGCTCGCCGACGCCCCCGAGTTCCGCGCCCGCTTCCGGCGCGAGATCATTCTCATGCGACGGGTGCACGGCCTGTGCACCGCCAAGGTCTACGCGGCCGACCCGGACTGGTACCCGCCCTACCTGGCCACCGAGTTCCTCGCCGGCCCGACGCTGGCCGACTGGGTGCTGCACGCGGGCCCGGTCACCGGCCCGTCGCTGCGCACGCTCGCGGTCGCCCTCGCCGAGGCGCTGGTCGCCATCCACCGGGCCGGCGTCGTCCACCGCGACTTCAAGCCGGGCAACGTGCTGCTGACCAGGGCCGGCCCGAAGGTCGTCGACTTCGGGATCGCGCACGCCACCGACGTCACCGCGCTCACCCGGGTGGGCACGCCCGTCGGCACGCCCGGCTACATGAGCCCGGAGCAGCTTGACGGCCTGGCGGTCGTGGGGCCGGCGGCGGACGTGTTCGCCTGGGGCTGCACGGTCATGTACGCCGCGACCGGGCGGACGCCGTTCGGCGGCGGGCCGACCGACGCGGTGCTGTTCCGGGTCCGCTACGACCCGCCGAATCTCACCGGTGTGCCGGACGACCTCGCCGGCCTGGTCGCGCGGACGCTGCGCAAGGACCCGGCGGACCGGCCGGACGCGGTCGAGCTGCTGCGCGCCGCGCTGCGGATCGCGCTCGGCGACGGTGCCAACGGCACGGCCGAGCCTGCCCCCGGGAACGGCGCGAACGCCGGCGGGCTCGCGCCCGCTGGCCGGTTCGAGACCGACGCGGAGCTCGCCCACGGGGTGACCCGGGTGCTGGCCGAGCAGTGGCCCATCCGGGACCACCTCCCCTACGGGCCCGACGGCGCGCCCGGCGGGCGAAGCGGCGCGCCAGCGCCACCACCACCGGCCGGGGCGCCCGTCCCGCCCGGCGCCCCCGCGCCTGGCGCCCCGCAGCCGCCGGCCGGCCACGGCCAGCCAGCCCAGCCGCAGGGCCCGCCATCCGGCCCGATGCCACTGCCGCAGCGCGCCCCGATGGGCGGCCAGCCGGCGCCCGTCGCCGCACCGGCGCACGCCGGGCCGTGGCCGGGTGGCTGGCCGGCCGCGCCGCGGTTCGGCGGATACCCGCCGCCGGCCATCCGTCCCCCGGCCGGCCCGGTCCCGGTCTACGGCCGGCCAGCCGGGCCGATGCCCTCGCTGGCGGGCGCGCCGCCAGCCCCACCCGTGCCACCGCCGCAGGCACCGTCGGCACCAGCACCCCGGCCGCCGGCCGCCGCCGCGCCACCGCCCGCGCCCGCGCCCGCGCCGCCAGCCGGCGCGAACCCGTCGCCGCCCGCGGGCCCGGCCCAGCACGCCCAGCACGCCCCGGGCGTCGTCGCTCCGCAGCCGACGCCGGGCCAGGCCAGCGGCGCCCCCGCGGTGGCCGGCGGCCAGGCACCCGGCCACCCGGCGCCCAGCGGTGGCGGTGCGGACCCGCGCCACCGGGTCCGCGTGCCGCTGCCACCCCGCCGCGTCCCGTTCGCGCTCCCGCGCCAGCGCAGGGGCCCGGTGATCCTGCTGGTCGCGCTGGTCGCCATCGTGCTCGTGGTGGCCATCGTCCTGGCGTTCCTGCTGGTCCGGGAGGCGCTGTCCGGCGACGGCCAGCAGAGCGGCGCCGGCCAGCCGGCCGGGACCGCGGCGGCCACGCCGGGCGAGGCCGCGCCGGCTCCCGACACCCCGCAGGAGCCGCCGCCTGGCGGCCTGGCCACGCAGGGCCCGATGAACGAGGAGGGCAACACGGAGGGGCCGGGCGCGGGCGCGGCCACCGGCCTGACCACGTTCGCCGGGCCGTGCGAGTACCGGTCGGTGCCAAGCGGGCGCGAGCCGCGGGTCGCCCTGCCGCCGCCGGCCGCCGAGGTCCCCGACACCCCCACCCGGATGATCATCGAGTTGGACTCCGGGCCGGTCACGGTGGCGCTCGACACCGAGGACGCGCCGTGCGCCGTCTACGCGCTGCGCCATCTGGCCCGCCAGGGCTACTACGACGGAAGCGTCTGCCACCGGCAGACGGTGGGCGCTGTGGTCGGCTACTCGATCCTGCAGTGCGGCGACCCGACCGGGACCGGGAGCGGGACGCCCGGCTTCGAGTACGACGCGGAGAACACCGAGGGCGTCGACTACCGCCGCGGCGTGGTCGCGCTGGTGAACAACGGCCCGGGCGGCAACGGCGCCCAGTTCTTCATCAGCTACGCCGATCCCGACCAGGACGGGGCGAGTCTGCTGGCCGGCCGCTACACGGTGATCGGCCACGTCGTCGGCGGCATGGAGGTGCTCGACCGGATCACCCGGGAGGGCGTGGTCGGCGGGAAGGCCGACGGCATCCCGGCCGCCCACCCGCGCATCCTCACGGTCACGATCGACCCGTAGCGACGGTCGCCCGGCAGGCGGCGGCCGGCGCCGGGCCGCCGGTCAGGCCCGCACGGCGTGGTCGGCCAGGTGGGCGAGCACGGTCTGGTTGGCGGCCCAGCCGTCGGGGAAGCGCACCGGCTCGTGCAGGTGGACCGGCTCGCTGGACGGGTGCACGTCGAGCAGCTCGCGGATCCCGGCGCGGGCGACGACGACGCAGGCCTGGCGGTGCCGGGAGGCGAGCACGCACAGCCGGCCGGCTTCCAGGTGGAACGCCGTCGCGTCCCGCCGCCCGGACAGCGGGTGCAGGAACACGGTCACGTCGTACTCCCGGCCCTGCAGCCGGTTGGCCGTGTCGACGACGATGCCGGGCAGGTCCTCGCCGAGCGCCGACCGGATCGCGGCGACCTGGTCGCGGTGCGCCGCCCCGACCGCGACCCGCTGCGGGGTCACCGGGTGCCGCTCGCCACGGTCGTGCGAGATCGCCAGCGCGCCCCGGCTGACCAGCCGGCGGGCGATCTCGGCGACCGCGCGCACGGCCTCGGCGTCGGTGCGCGGGGTGTGCCGAGCCGGCAGCTCCAGCAGGCCCCATCCGCTGCCCGCGGCCACGTCGAGCACCCGGTCGACCGCGTCGCCGCCGCCCGCCGGGCGCGGGCCGGTGAGCACGAGCTCGCGCTCGCCGGGGCCGCTGCCGGTGCGCAGGCCCGTGAACGGGTAGAACGCGTCGGCGACGAGGCGTTCGGCGCTGTGTGGCAGCCGCCAGGACACCGGCAGGGTGTGCACGGGCAGGTCCGGGTTGCTGCGCAGCAGCACCGCCACCGCGCTCTGCATCGGGTCCCAGGCCAGCCCCCGCCAGCGGTCGCTGTCCACGGTCGAGAACGGGTCCAGCTGCCCGGGGTCGCCGACGAACAGCGCCCGCTCGAACAGCGCCGCGATCGCCAGCAGCGCGTCGGAGCGCATCTGGTAGGCCTCGTCGATGATCGCCCACCGCCAGGCACGGTCCCGCACGTAGGCCCACTTCGCCGCCGTCGCGATCGTGATGTCCGGATCCCCGAGGGTGCGCGGGTCGTTGCCGACGAGCACGTTCGGCAACTGGTCGAACTGGGCCGGTGGCTGGTAGCCGGCCCGGCCGAGCCGGCCGATCCGCAGGTCCGGGGCCTGGTCGGCCAGCCGGCGGGCGAGGTTGACCACCAGGTCGTCGACCTGCTCGTTGGTCTGCGCGACGATCACCAGCTGGTCGCCGGCCAGCGCCAGCTCGGTGGCCGCGCGCACGACCAGCGTGGACTTGCCGGCGCCCGGCGGGGAGTCGACGACGACGCCCGGGTGCCGCCCGAAGCGCAGGTCGGCCAGGATCTCCTCGGTCACCCGGGCCGCGGCCACGGCCGGCGGCTCGGCGGGCGGCCCGGCCGGCGGCGCGGCTGGCCGGGCCGGTGGCGCGGTGAGCTCCTCCGGTCGGGCGAGGCTCGTCATGCCCACGCCTCCCTGGCATCGTCGTCGGTCGGCAGGTACTCGGCCGGCGGCCCGCCGTGGGTCCACGGGGTCGCCTCGGGGGCTGGCAGCGAAGCCGCCGGCGCGCCCTCGACCACCAGGCCGCTGTAGCCGAGCGTCTCGCCTGGCTCGGGCACCGACCCGGGCGGTGGCACCCTCCCCCGGCCCATCCCACCGTTGACCTGCAG
>JADGHD010000380.1 GCA_019689615.1 Frankia sp.
TATAACCCCACCCCCCCGGCCGTTTCGGCTCACGCCTCGGGGTGGGGGGGGGGCCCCCCCGCCCGCCGGCGCGAACGCGGGTACCAGGTGCCGGTGCCGGTGGCCGCGGGGTCAGCCGCGGTGCTCGGCGAGCGCGCCGATGGCGGCCAGCGGCCCGGACTCGTCGTAGGCGGCGACCTCCTCGTAGATCACCGGACGGCGGTCGGGGTCCTGCAGCGGGCGCAGCGGGGAGGTGGTGGAGCGGTGGCTCGCGCCCTGCTCCCAGGCCGTGAACGCGGCCATGCTGGCCCACTCGGACACCACGACGAACCGGCTCGGGTCGTGGGCGTCGCGCATCAGCTGGTTGCCCAGCAGGCCGGGGGTGCCGACGAGCTGGGAGCTGATCGTGTGGTAGGCGGCCTCGACGGCGGCCGGGCGGTCGGCTGGCTCGACCGCCCAGATCATCACGCGGACCCGGGACATCAGACGGCGGCCGGGGACGGGGCGGCGACCGTCTTGCTGGCGGCGCCGGGCAGGTAGGCCAGCAGCGCGCCGGTGACCATCGAGCCGCTGGCCCGCAGCGGGTGCAGCATCCTGCGGTGCTCCAGGTGGCCGGGGCTCTGCTCGAACTCGCGGAACAGCCGCTCGTTCACCCAGTCGCTGACGATGTAGTAGGTGCCCGGCTCGTCGGCCGACCGGATCAGCCACTGGCCGAGGTTCGCCGGGTGGCTGGTGACGCCGTCCCCGATCCGCAGCCAGGTGCGCTCGAACTCCTCCTCCATCCCCGGGTGGACCCGCATGGTCAGCATCACCCGGAACGGCGTGTCCGGGTCGACGGGCGCCCCTTCGCCCGTGCCCTCGGTCATCTCGGTGTCGTACTCGGTGCGCGCCACCGGTCAGATCCCTCCGTCCACCGTGAAGTTCGCTCCGTTGACGTAGCTGGAGACGTCGCTGGCGAGGAAGAGCACCACGTTCGCGACCTCCGCCGGGTCGCCGAGCCGGCCGAGCGGGATCCGGTTGGTGTACATCGCCCGGACGTGGTCGGGCATGCCGGCGGCGTGGTCGGTCTCGGTCACGCCCGGGGTGACCAGGTTGACCCGGATCCCCTTGGCGCCCAGCTCCTTGGCCAGCGAGCGGGTCAGGCCGATCAGGCCGGTCTTGGCCGCGGTGTAGTGCGCGCGCAGCGGTACCCCGACCACGCCGGCGCCGGAGCCGACGTTGACCACCGAGCCCCTGTCGCCCAGCAGCGGCAGGGCGCCCTGGGTGACCAGGTGGGTCGCGGTCAGGTTGGTCGCCAGCACCCAGTTCCAGTCGGCCACCGACAGCTCGTGGTAGGGCACGTGGTTGATCGTGCCGACGTTGTTGACCACGATGTCCAGGCCGCCGAGGTGCTTGCCGGTGGCGTCCAGCAACGCGGCGAGCGCGGCCTGGTCGGTCGCGTCGGCGGTCATCACCAGGTGGTTGCCCCCGGTCTCCTTGAGCTCGCGGCGCAGGCTCTCCGCCGCCTCGCTCTCCCGCTGGTGGCTCACCACGACGTGGGTGCCGGCCCGGGCAAGGCCCAGCGCCACCGCCCGGCCGATCCCCCGGGTCCCGCCGGTGACGAGCGCCCGTTTGCCCGCCAGGTCCGCATACATGCTCGATCTCCCTTGTCCGATGCCATCCGGTCCCGCGGCGGCGCTTAGCCGGTCCGCAGCAGCAGGACGCTGTTGAAGCCGCCGAACCCGCGGGCGACGACCATCGCCACCCGGGCCCTGGGGCAGGCCCGCGGCTCGCGCACCAGGTCCAGGCCGTGGGCGGGGTCCGGCTCGTCGAGGTTGCCGACCGCCGGCAGCACCCCGTCGCGCAGCGCGAGCAGCGCGGTGGCGGCCGTCAGCGCCGAGCCGCCGGCACACAGCCGGCCGATCAGCCCCTGCGGCGCGGTCACCGGGACCCCGTGCGGGCCGAAGACCTCGCGCAGCGCCGCCGCCTCCAGCGCGTCGAGGTCCGGCGACCCGGCGCCGTCGGCGAACACCACGTCCACGTCGCCCGGTTCGAGCGCGGCGTCGGCGAGCGCCCGGCGCATCGCGGTGACCAGCCACGCGGGGCTCGGCGCCGGCCGGGTGTGGTGGTGGGCGTCGTGGGTGGCGGCGTAGCCGGCGATCTCGCCGTAGACCTTCGGCGCCCCGCGCTCGGCTGCCGCCGCCGGGTGCTCGACGACCAGGGTCGCTCCGCCCTCGCCGGGCAGGTAGCCGTTGGCCCGCCGGTCGAACGGCTTGTACCCGTCCCGCGGGTCGCTCGCCGTGCTGACCCGGCCGCTGGACAGGTGACAGGTCAGCGCGTAGGGGGTCAGGCCCGACTCGGCACCGCCGGCGAGCACGCACGCCGTGCCGCGCCGGATCGTCCGCCTGGCCTGGGCGAGGCTGTCCAGGCCGCCGGCGGCGTCGGCGACCACCACGCCGGACGGGCCCTTCAGCCCGTGTCGGATCGACGTCTGCCCGGTGGTCGCTGCGTAGAACCAGGCGATCGACTGGTATACGCTGACCGCGGTGCGGCCCCGGGTGTGCAGCCGGGACAGTTCCTTCTGGCCGAAGTCGTTCCCGCCCGACCCGGCACCGAAGATCACGGACGTGGCGTACGGGTCCCGGGTGGCCGGGTCGTAGCCGGCGTCCTTCAGCGCGAGCAGCGACGCCGCCATCCCGAACCAGGTCCAGCGGTCGGTCTGCACGATAAACCGGTTGTCCAGGTACTCGTCCGGGCTGAAGGCGGGCACCTGCCCGGCCAGCCGGGCGGCGTACCGGGATGCGTCGAACCGGGTGATCGGGGTGATCGCCAGCTCGCCGCGCAGCGTCGCCGCCCAGTAGTCCTCGACGCCGACGCCGTTCGGGGCGACCACGCCCAGCCCGGTGATGACCGGCCGGGCCAGCGGCGACGTGCGGTCGGCGATCCCGGCCGAATCCTCGGCCGACAGCACCAGCCCTGCACCGGCGGTGCCCAGTCCCGGGCTCATGCCGCCCTCCCCGGGGCGGTGAGCACGATCGCGGACTGGAACCCGCCGAACCCGCTGCCGACCGACAGCGCGACATCGACCCGGTGGTCGCGGGCGACGTTCGGCACGTAGTCCAGGTCGCACTCCGGGTCGCGGGTGCTCCAGTTCGCGGTGGGCGGCACGACGTTGTGCTCGATCGCCAACGCGCAGGCGGCGACCTCGATGGAGCCGATGGCGCCGAGGGAGTGGCCGACCATCGACTTCAGCGAGCTGACTGGCACCTTGTAGGCGTGTTCGCCGAGCGAGCGCTTGAAGGCCGCGGTCTCGTGCCGGTCGTTCTGCTTGGTGCCGGAGCCGTGGGCGTTGACGTAGTCGACGTCGGTCGGGTTGAGCCGGGCCTCGTCGAGCGCGATCCGGACGGCCTCGGCCATCTCCACGCCGTCCGGGCGCAGCCCGGTCATGTGGAAGGCGTTGGAGCGGGACGCGTAGCCACCGATCTCGGCGTAGATGTGCGCGCCCCTGGCCCTGGCCCGCTCGTACTCCTCCAGGATCAGGACGGCGCCGCCCTCCCCCATGACGAAACCGTCCCGGCTGGCGTCGAACGGCCGGGAGGCGTGCTCCGGGTCGTCGTTGCGGGCCGTCGTCGCCCGGATCGCGTCGAAGCAGGCGATCGAGATCGGGGACAGCGGCGCGTCCGACGCCCCGGCGATCATGATGTCCGCCTCGCCGTCGACGATCAGCTGGTGCGCGTAGCCGAGCGCGTCGATGCCGGAGGTGCAGCCGGTGGAGACGACGAACGCCGGCCCGTGCGCGCCGAACTTCGCCGCCACCTCCGTGGCCAGGCAGCTCGGAATGAGCGCGTGGTAGAGGAACTGGCTGGCGTAGCGCGGGTCGACCTCCCAGTGTCGACCGCCGTCGCTGACGACGATGTACTCGCTTTCCAGCTTGGTGGTCGCGCCCACCGCGCTGCCGAGGCTCACCCCGATCACCGGGCGGCCCGACGCCCGCTCGTCGGCGCCGTCGACGGGGTCGCCGACGTCGGGGCCGAGCTCCAGGCCCGAGTCGGCGACCGCCTCGGCCGCGGCGACCAGGGCGAACTGGACGAACCGGTCGTTGCGCGCTGCCTCCCGCGGCGTCAGGCCCGCGGCCAGCGGGTCGAAGTCGCACTCGGCCGCGACCTGGGAGCGGAACGGCGTCGGGTCGAAGAAGGAGAGCCGCCGGGTGGCGGTGCGGCCCTCGGTGAGCAGGGCCCAGAACTCCTTGCGGGTGCCGCCACCGGGGGCCACCACCCCGACCCCGGTGACGGCGGTCCGTCGTCGGGTCATGCCGGCCCGACCGTGGGATGCGGGGCGGCCGCGCCGCCGGCCGGCAGCGGTTCGGTGTCCACGTGCCCGAGGTCGGGACGCGGCGCGAGCGGGCCGGAGCAGAAGACGAAGAACGCGTCCTCGTCGCCGGTGTTGACCAGCCGGTGGCGGGTGCCGACGGGGATCACCACGCCGCTCTCGGCGCCCAGCTGCTGCTCCACGCCGTTCAGCCGGATCGTCACCTGGCCGCGCACGCAGTACAGGAACTCCTCGGAGTACGGGTGCCAGTGCTCGGTGACGACCTCACCGGGGGCCAGCGTGAGCGTGCCCATGAAGCCTGACTTCGAGCCGACCGTCGCCGGGGACAGGATCGTGCGGATGTCCCCGCCCCGGCGCCGGTTCGCCGGCACGTCGTGGATCGAGACGATCCTCGGTGTCAGCGGGGCCGCCGGCGCGGCTGGCGCTCCCGCGGCCGGGGCGCTCACCGGCTGCTCCCGGCGGTGGCAGCGGCCGAGGAGCCGACGGCGGCCTTCGCGGCGGCCTCGACCTTCGCCTTGATCGCGGCCATTTCCCGCGGCGTGTTGGCGTTGATCCGGGTCACCATGCCTGGGGTGTCGACGGGGGCGCCGGGCTTCATCCGGAAGTCCTGGACCCAGCGCATCCGGGTGCCGGTGCCCTCGGTGAGGTAGGTCCACTCGATGTGCATGTACTCGAAAGGCCCGGTCTCCACGCGGTAGGCGCGGACGCGGTGGTTGGCCGGGTCGAGGGTGCGCTCGGAGACCCAGCTCCAGACCTGGCCGTTCTCGTCCGGGTGCATGGTCAGCCGGAACTTGAACGTGTTGTCGTGCGCCTCGAGGATCTCGACGGACGCGTACTCGGTGAACAGCTGTGGCCAGGACTCGAGGTCGTTGGTCATCCGCCAGACGGTCTCGATGTCGGCGTCGATCCAGATCGAGTTGTCGGTGTGCCCGTTCACGGCTTCTCCCTCGGGTGCGGAGCGCGCGCCGCGCGCGGCGGCAGGGTTGGGGACGGTGGAGGTGCTGGCTGTTAATCACATCAGACCCTGCCGACCAAGC
>JADGHD010000381.1 GCA_019689615.1 Frankia sp.
GCCTGACCCTCGTCGGTCCGCGCCCGCCCCCGCCGCCGCGCCGCCTGGGGGCGCCCGCGGCGCGCCCGCTCCGGTGGTTGGCCGCCACCCCTGCCTTGGCGGCGGGCCGGCGCGGCGGGGGCCGGCCGGGCAGCCGGTCGGGCACCCGGGCGGGGGTGGGTCTGACCGCAGGTTCCAGGAAGCGGCCACCCAGCGCACACCGACCGTAGGACCTGCCGGAATGGCACTGATGGCAACACCGCTGACATCTGGACGTCATCTCACGCTGGGACTCTGACGCCCGTGCCGCTCCACATCGCTGACCGCCTCCCTGACCCGGCGGCGCCGACTGGTCACGCCGCGAGCTCGGCCCGGCCACCGTGTGGGCCTGCGAGCCGGGTGCGGACCGGGACCGGCCCGGCCGCCGGCGCGTGGGCCGCGTACGGGCAGCGGTAGGGCGCCGGTGGCACTACAACCCGGGAAGGGCAAGGTCGAGGGGAAGCACTACCTGCCATCCACGCCGGAGACGGTCCGTTGGGGCGAGCTGCCGACGGCCAGGACCCGGCCGGTGCTGACGGTCGACACCGGCGCGACCGTCACCATCGACACGGTCAGCCAGGAGGGCATCCTCACCGACCAGGGCCGCGATCCGGACGCCTTCTTCGCCCGGCACGGCGTCGAGCCGTCCGAGGTGCTGGAGGACGCCCGGGCGATCGCGGCCTCCGGCATCCCGCACCGGTTCGGCGTCGACGGCCCGCACATCGTCACCGGGCCGGTGGCCGTCCGCGGCGCCCAGCCGGGCGACGTGCTGCGGATCGAGGTCGTCTCGCTGCACCCGCGCGCCCGCTACGGCGTGATCTCCAACCGGCACGGGCAGGGCCTGCTCGCCGGGGAGTTCCCGGAGGGCCCGCCGCCGGACGAGGACGCCGACGCCAGGCACTGGCTGGGCTTCCGCACGGTGAGCACGTTCTGCGCGGTCGAGCGCCGGCGCGGCCGGCTGTTCGGCGCGCTCGACAGCCCGGGCGGCGGGACGAAGGTGCGCTTCCCGCTCGCCCCGTTCATGGGGATCATGGCGGTCGCCGTCGACGACCGGGACCTGGCTGACGACGACGGCGATGGCCCGACGGTGCCGTCGACGTCGGTCGGGCTGCACGGCGGGGCGCTGGACTGCCGCGACCTCGGCGTCGGCGCCCGGCTCTACCTGCCGGTGCAGGTGCCGGGGGCGCTGTTCGCCGTCGGCGACCCGCACTACGCCGCCGGTGACGGCAAGATCGGCGTGACCGCGCTGGAGGGGCCGCTGCGGGCGACCTTCCGGCTGACCACCCTGCGCGAGCCGGCGGCCAGGGCGGCCCTCGGCGCGCTGCGCGAGCCGTTCGTGGAGACCGACACCGGCTGGCTGGCGCTGGGCATGGACGTCGACGTCACCGAGGCGATGCGGCGGGCGGCCCGCTCCGCGGTGCTGTTCCTGTCCAGCCGGCTCGGCCTGGAGCGCTCGGACGCGCTCGCGTACCTGTCGGCCGCGGCCGACTTCGGCGTCACCCAGCTCGTCAACGGGATGACCACGGCCTACTGCCGGATCCGCCGCGCCGACTTCACCGAGCCGACGCCACCCCGCCCCCGGCTGCCCCGGGCGAGCTTCGCCCGCATCGTCGGCGGCGCCGACAGCGGCGACAACGACGCCGGCGAGTCAGCCGAGCCGGGGGAGCGGGCCGAGGCGACCGACGCGGCCGAGGTGGCGGGCCACGACCCGGCCGGCGCGAACCGCGCGGACGACGACCACGCGTCCGGCGCCGACACCGCCGGCGAACCCGACGTGGCCGGCAAGCCGGACGTCGCGGCCCGCTGACCGGCACGGCTGTCTGGCGGCCGCCGGCCCTGGCTGGCGGACCTAACCGGCGTCGTCGAGGCCGTCCAGCTCGGACAGGGCGATCGGGGCCCAGGTGGTGCCGCCCGCGCCGGCGCCGACGTCCTCGGCGGTGACACCGCCCTCCTCGGCCGGTGATGGGCTCGGCTCGATGCCGGCGGCGGCCAGCCGCGGCCACAGCGGGGCGAGGGCCGCGGCCGGGTCGGCCTCGAAGTCGGACTGGCGGATCCGCCAGAACGGCCAGCCGGCGCGCCGGAGCTGGCGCTCCCGGGCGAAGTCGTGCGCGACCTGCTCGGGGGTGCCGGCGTCCTCGCCGTCGCACTCGACCGCGAGCCGGGCGCGGCCACCGGTGACGACCAGGTCGATCCGCCGGCCGTTGACCTCCACCTGGGGCAGCACCCGGTAGCCGGCGAGGGTGAGCTCGCGGAAGACCCGCTGCTCGAACAGGGAGTCGAAACGCGGGTGGGCGATGTCCGGCGCGACCTCGGCCAGCCGCGGCGGCGTCGCGAGCTCGGGCAGCTCGTGGCCGCGGGCGAGCACGTAGCTGAGGTAGCTGTGCCGCAGGTCGGCCGGGTCGAGCTGGTCCAGCTCCACCGAGTGGAACAGCCAGACCTGGTCGCGGGCGCGGGAGGCGGCCACGTTGAACCGCCGCTGGTACTCCTGGCGGCGCAGCGGGGTGGCCGCCGCCTGCGGCGTGACCACCATCGACAGGAAGACCACGTCGCGCTCGTCGCCCTGGAAGTCCGGCGGCGTGCCGACCCGCAGCCGGCGCCGGTGCTGCTCGGCCACCGACATCCGGGCGGCCAGCAGCGAGCGCAGCAGCTCCGCCTGCCCGCTGCCCTGCAGGACGACGACGCCGAACGAGCGGCCCTCGTACGCCGGGTCGGCCGCGCAGGCCAGCACCTGGGAGACCAGCGCCTCGGCCTCGGCCGGGTTGCGCAGGTCGGCGCCCTCGCCGGTGGTGTAGGCGTGCGGGACGTAGCGGGCCCGCAGCGGCGGCAGCCGCTCCGTGCCGAACTGACGCAGCGGGATCAGCGGCGCGTCCCGGTAGAACATCGCCGACGACCACTCGATGATCTCCGGCATGCAGCGGAAGTGCTCCCGCAGCCGGACCACCTCGCCGAACCGCGTCCGCAGCAGGCTGAACAGGCTGGTGCGCGGGGTGAAGGCGACCCGCAGCCACCCGGGCACGTCCGGCAGCAGCGCGTCCAGCCGCCGGAACACGCCGCTGAGGTCGTCCGCCTCGGCGTCGTCGTCCTCGGGCCCGAGCAGGGAGCGCCCGGGGCGGTCGATGCCGCCGGTGAGGTCGGTGCCGCCGGTCAGGTCGGCCAGCGTGCGCAGGTTCGCGAGCTCCGCCAGCTCGGCCGCGCTGACCTCGTCGGCGGCGGCCACGGCTTCGCGCGGCGCCGGGCTGTCCGCCGGGGCGGCCGGCTCGGGGATGGCCGGGGTGCACTGCCGGTCGTCGCCGACGATGATCACCCGTGGCGCCAGCCACAGCAGGAACAGGCTGTCCAGCCCGGCCTGGCTGCCCTCGTCCACGATCACCACGTCGAAGCTGTCCCGGACCGGCGGGATCGTCGAGAGCACGTCGGCGATCGGCATGACCCAGGCCGGCACCGCCGTCTGCGCGACCGCCATCGCCTCCCGGGCCGCCTGCCGGTAGCGCTCCGCGTGCCGCCCGGACGCGCGGCCACCGGCGGCCACCGCGTCCGCGTAGGCGCGCAGGGCGGCCGACTCCCGGGTGCCCATCCGCTCCAGGCAGTGCCGCCAGGCGCGGGCGCCGGCCAGCTCGGCCGTGGCCGCGAGCACCGCGTCCTCGGCAGCGTCCAGCTGGGCGTCGAGGTCGCCGGACGGCCCGCCGGCCCCCGCCGTCCCTGGGGCGGCGTCGGTGTCGGCGGCCTGCTGGCGCTCGAGCCAGCCGGTGGCCAGGCCCCACGACCAGGCCTGGGGGAAGCGGGACAGCCGGGCCCGCCACGCCGCGTCCGCGCTGGCTGCGCCGTCGGGGCTGGCCGCGGCCCGGCGGGCGGCGGCGACCAGCGCGTCGGCCAGCACCGGGTGGGCCCGGCGCAGCCGGTCGAGCAGCTCGGCCCGCCGCACGGCCGCCTGCCTGTCCGCCAGCGTCCGGACCAGCTCCCGCCGGGCCTGCCGGTAGGCGTCGACGTCGCGGTCGGCGAGCGTGCCGGCGAGCCGGCGCAGCTCGGCCGGGGCCGGCGTGCCCGGGGCGCTCGCCGCTGCCGAAAGCTGCGCCCGCAGCCGCTCGACGTCGCCGCGGGCCGCCGCCGCCACCCGCCGCAGCCGGGCCAGGCCGAGCGCGTTGACCAGCTCGCCCAAGGCGGCCGTCGAGGAGAGGTCCAGGTCGAGATCGCCGCCGAGCGCGCCCGGCCGGAATCCCCCGACCGCCGCGCGCACCCGGTCGCGGGCCGCGAGCACGCCGCCCACCGTCCGCAGCGCCTCCGTGGCCTCGGCCAGCCGGGCGAGCCGGTGCTCCGGCGCCGCGCCCGGCTCGGCCAGCCGCACCCCGGCGAGCGCCCAGGCGCTGGCCGCCGCCTCCAGCGCGACCTCGGCCCGCAGCCGGGTCAGCACCAGGTCCAGCAGCTGCGGTGTCGTCGGCGCCTGCCCGTCGACCGTGGCCGAGGTGAGCAGCTCCTGGGCGGCCCGCTGCGCCTTCGGCCGGAACGTCCTGCGCAGGCCGCCGCCGGCGGCCAGGTGGTCGCGCAGCGCCTCGCCAGCGGCGAGCAGCCGGGCGGCCGGCGAGCTGGCGGCCGGCGCCGGCTCGTCCGCCTCCGGCTCCGTCGGCGGGAGCGGGGTCGGTGGCAGCGTGACGGCGTGCAGGCCCAGCTCGGTCAGTGCCGCCCTGGCCTGTGCGAGCGCCTGCTCGGCCGAGGCGACCTTCGCCCAGATGGCGCCGTTGCGCCCGGCCAGCGCGTCGTCCACCGCCCGCGGCAGCCACGGGGCCTGGCGCGCGGCCCGGCTCAGCGCCGCCAACGCCCGGCGCACCTCCTCGACCTGGCCGGTCAGCCGGTCGAGCCGGTGCGGGTCGAGCGCGCTGAGCACGTCGGCCATGCCGCTGACCGCCTCCAGGTCCAGCGCCGCCGCGCCGCCGGCCAGGCTCGCCGGCTCCGTGCCGTCGCTGGCCAGGCCGGCGAGGCCGGCCAGCGCGGTGAGCGCCGTCCTGGCGTCCGCCGCCGCGGCCCGCTCCCGCTCGACGAGCTGGTCGACCACGTCGGGGCCGGGCACGGTGACCGACAGGCCGGCCAGCACGTCCTCGGCCGCCTCGTCGTCGCCGAGGCCGTCCGGGCCACCGTCGTCCGGCCGGTCGCCGTCCGCCTGCCCGCCGGCCGCGGCGGAGCGCAGCAGGGACCACAGCGTGACCGCCTCGCGCGCGGTCAGCGGGGCCGGTGGCGGCGGTGCCGGGCGGCCGGGCGCCCGGCCCCCCGCCCGGGGGCCCGTGGGGTTTAGACAACAGGCG
>JADGHD010000382.1 GCA_019689615.1 Frankia sp.
AGACCTACACACTGAATATCGCCGGCCGCGTCAGTTGTGTAAAAGACCCCGGCTGAACAGCAACGCTGGCGGCCCGTCCATGTGGACGGGCCGCCAGCATGCGCGCAGTCGCCTCGGCGCGCCGTCAGAGCGGACGCGGCGGTGCGGCCGTCTCGGCGGGCTCGGCGGGGTAGGTGATGTAGATCGACTCGGCGACCATGGCGGGGCGGTCCTGTCCGCGGACCTGGATGACGAGCGCGACCCGGCACTGCACGCCGCCGTCGTCGCGACGCCTGCCGTCCTTGATCGACGCGACGAGCCGGATCTCGGAGCCGACCCTGACCGGCGACGTGAACGGCACCCGCTCGAGGCCGTGGTTGGTGCCTCGCCCGTGGTCGGTGATGGTCAGCAGCTCCTCGAGCATGCGGGTTCGGCGGGCACCCCGGCCCTGCCCGCTACAGGGCGATGAGCTCCTGAACGGCCCGGTCCGCCAGCTGTGCGACCGGGCCGTCGCTGACCAGCTTCCCGCCGCGCAGCGCGAGGTACCGATCGGCCAGCTTCTGGATCAGGCCGATATGCTGCTCGACCAGCAGCAGCGCCGTGCCGCGGGCCTGGATCTCCTTCAGCGCCTCGACGATGGCGTCGATGACCACCGGTGCCAGGCCCTCCGTGGGCTCGTCCAGCATCAGCAGCGCCGGCTCGGCCATAAGCGCCCGGGCGATGGCCAGCATCTGCTGCTCGCCACCGCTGAGCGCGGTGCCATGCCGACGCCGGCCGCGCGCCAGGTTCGGGAAGAGCTCGAACACCGCGTCGAGTGTCCACGTGCCCTTGCGACGCGACGCCTGACCGAGCAGGATGTTCTCCTCGACGGTCAGGTTCGGGAAGATCCTCTTGCCCTGAGGCACCAGCGAGACGCCCCGCGAGGTCGGCACGTGCGCGCGCCCGGTGAGTGGCCGGCCGTCGACGAGGATCTCGCCCCGGACGGTCGGCACCCCGTAGACGGCCAGCAGCGTGGTCGACTTTCCCGCTCCGTTGCGGCCCACGAGGCCCACGGTCTCGCCCGCGCCGATGGCGAACGAGACGTCCTGGAGGATCGTCGCGCCGCCGTAGGAGGCGAAGACCTGACGGAACTCCAGGATGGCGCTCACGCGGCACTCCCCAGGTAGGCGCGGATGACCTTCGGGTCGGCCCTGACCTCCGCCGGCGTGCCGGAGCTCAGGACCTCGCCGAGGTCAAGCACGGTGATCGTGTCGCAGGTCCGGAAGACGCCTTCCACGTCGTGCTCCACCAGCAGCGCCGCGACGTCGCGCTCGCGGCACAGGTCGCGCACGTGCCGCAGCATCCGCTCGGCCTCGTCGGCTACCAGGCCCGCGCACGGCTCGTCCAACAGCACGACGCGCGGCCGGCCGATCAGGGCGATGGCGAGGTCGACCGCCCGCTGGGTGCCGTAGGCGATCTCGCCGCACACCCGGTCGACCACGTCGCCCAGGCCGAGCGTGTCGACGATTCCGGCCAGGTCGGGCTCGGCGTTCCTGCGCGCGACCATCGCCAGCTGGTCGCCGACCGTCATGGAGGCGAAGATGCTGGTGCGCTGGAAGGACCGCGAGATCCCGTGGGCGCGCCGCCAGCGGACGGACCGGTGGGTGATGTCCTCGCCGTCGAGCAGCACGCGGCCCGACGACGGCCGTCGACGACCGGACAGCGCATCGATGAAGGTGGACTTGCCCGCGCCGTTGGGACCGATCACGCCATGCACGCACCCCGGTTCCAGGGCGATGTCGATGTTGTTGTTCGCCACGACGGCGCCGTAACGTACCGACAGTCCCCTGGCTTCGAACACCGCCATCAGCGCTTCACCCGCTTCCAGAGCCGCTGCAGGGTTCCGGTGATGCCACCGGGCAGGAAGACCAGAACGACGATGAGCGCGATGCCGGTGTACAGATGCAGGTTGGCGCTGGAGTTCAGGCGCGCCTCGCCCCAGACGTAGAGCGCCGTGCCGACCAGCGGCCCGACCAGCGTGCCGAGCCCGCCCACCATGGCCGCGATCAACGAGTCGCCGGCCCGGGCAAAGCCCAGGACGTCGGGTGAGACGTAGGCGGCGTTGAGCGCGAACAGCGCGCCCCCTAGCGACGCCAGGAATCCCGAGAGCACGAAGGCGGCCAGCCGGGGCGCGAAGGTGTTGTAGCCGGAGAAGCGCATCCGCTCCTCGTTCTCGCGGATTCCTTCAAGGGTCGTCCCGAAACGGGAACGACCGACCAGCCACACGAGGACGAGTCCCACGGCGAGCGGGACCCAGACGACGGGCCAGAAGAGGCCGGGATCCTGCAGGTCCGCCGGGGAGAGCCCGAGGAAGGAGGTGTCGGAGCCCAGACCGATCACCAGGCCGTCGTACGCGCCGGTGAGCGGCCGGAAGGACGTCTGCACGCAGAGCTGGTACAGCGCCTGCGAGAGAGCCAGGGTCAGCATGAGAAAGCCCATGCCCGAGGCCCGGACCACCAGGACGCCCATGAGCAGCGCGATGGCGGTGCCGGCAAGGACCCCGAACATCACCGATGGCATCGGACCCCAGCCGAACTGGGTGACCGCGATGCCGAACCCGTAGGCCGCGCTGCCGAAGAACGCCGTGTGCCCAAGACTGATCAGGCCGAGATGGCGGGCCAGAAAGCCGATTCCCAGGGCGGGCAGGCCCAGCAGTGCGGCGTCGGCCGCCAGACCCATGGTGTACGTGTCGGCGACGTACGGCAGGGCGAGGCCGGCCGCCAGCGCGACCACGGCGGCACCGAGCCCGATCACGAGTCCACGGCGCGAGCGTTGCCTGGTTTCGGGGACGGCCTCGGCGGCGGTCACTCCGCCCGCGGTTGTCACGGTCATGCTGTCCTCCTGCCCGCCAGGCCCCTCGGCCGCCACAGCAGCACCACGACGAGGGCGGCGTACGGAACCACGACGGAGACGCTCGGCGACCAGACGGTGACGACGGTCTGGATGACGCCCAGGCCCATGCCGGCGGCCATCGCGCCGCCGACGCTGCCCACGCCGCCGACGACCACGACGATGAGCACGGTGATGAGGAACTTGTCCCCCATCGACGGGTCCACCGAGATGTAGGGCGCCGCGAGGGCGCCGGCGAGACCCGCGAGCGCGGCGCCGAGACCCACGACGATGAGGCTGATCCGGTTGACGTCGACGCCCATGATCCCTGCTGTCTCGATGTCCTGGCTCGCGGCCCGGATGTACAGCCCGGTGCGGGTGTGCCGCAGCCAGACGATGAGCGCGGCGGCCATGACGATCGCGATCGCGATGATCCCGAGCCGATAGGTGGGGTAGTCCACGCCGAGCAGGGACGTGGTGCCGCTGAACCCGGCGGGCGGGTCCAGCGAGAGCGTCTTCTCACCCCAGATCAGCACGACCACGCGCTCGGCGATCAGAGCCAGCCCGAAGGTCACCAGCCCGACCTCCATGTGCGACCGGTTCTGCAGGGGCCGGAAGAACACGAACTCGAGCAGCACGCCGATCGCTGCGAGAGCGAGTGGCACCAGCACGAGCGCGAGCCAGAAGTCGAGGTGCCGGGCGACCGAGTAACCGATGTACGCGCCGACCATGTAAAGGGCTCCGTGGGCGAAGTTCGTGACGCCACGAAGCCCGTAGATCATCGCCAGCCCCGAGCTCAGCACCATGAGCAGGGAGCCGAGCGCGATTCCGTTGAGGACCTGGGCCGCGTTCATGCACAGCCTTTCTCTGACGACGGGGGGTGCGCCGCGGACCGGTGAGTCCTTCACCTCCCTCGCGACGACGAGGGGAGGACCTGATGTTCGGGGCGCACCCCCCGCGGGAGCTCACAACTTGCAGTCAGGGCTGGGTGTCGGCGTCGTCTCGCTCGCCGGCGCCGAGTCAAGGATCTTGAACGCCAGACCGCCGTCGGCCTGCACGACCTGACCGAGGTAGGAGGGCCGCAGCAGCTGGTGATCGGCTCCCCGCATCGTCACCTCCCCCACGAGGCTGTCGAAGGTCAGGTCATTCAGCGCGTCACGGACGTCCTCGGGGTCGATGCTCCCGGCCTTCTCGATGCCCGCGAACAGCGTCATCGCGGCCAGGTAGTTGTCTGCTGGGACGTAGTAGGGCGCTTCGCCGTACTTAGCCGTGTAGGCGGCGACGAACTTCTTGTTCAGTTCGTTGTCCGCGCTCACGTCGTACCCGACGTTGTTGTAGTACCCCGTGATGCCGTCACCCAGGACTGAGAAGAGCGGCTCGGACACCATGTTGAAGCCGAGGACGGTCTTGAACTGTGTGGACAGGCCGAACTGCGCGGCCTGCTTCACGAAGGCGACGCCGTCGGCGCCGTACTCGACAGCGAAGAGGGCGTCCGCGCCACTGTCCTGGAGCTTGGTGATGTACGAACCGAAGTCCGTCGTGTTCAGCGGTGCGAACTGCTGCAGCACGATTTCCTTACCCGCCGCCTCCGCCGCCTTGGTGAACGCCTCCGCCGCGGTGTGGCCGGTTGAGTAGTCCACCGCCTGGATCGCCCACCTGGTGCCCGGCATTGTCGTGAGAGTCGCCGCCAGAGCATTGATGTCCATCAGGTCCGTCTGGACGATGTGGAAGCTGTTCGCCACGCACTGCTTGCCCACCAGATCGATGGTCTTGGCCGTCGCGTTGAAGGCCAGCGCGCCGAGGGCTGCGAGCTGCGCGTTGAGCGCCGCGGCCTCGGTCGAACTCATGACGCCGCCGATGAACCGCGCGCCGTCCCTCGTCACGGCCTCCCGCGCCGCCTGCAGGGTCGTGCTGGACTGGCCGTCCGTGGTCTTCTTGATCAGCTCGACCGGGTGGCCGGCAACCCCACCAGCGGCGTTGACCTCTTCGGCCGCGATCTCCCACCCCTTGACCCCGTCGGCGCCGTACTGGGCGAGCGCGCCGGTGCTGGGTGGTATGAGCGCGATCTTGATCGGCGAGGCGTCCGCACCGGACGAGTCCGCAGCCGTCGAACTTCCACCGGAAGAGCCGCAGGCAGCCAGCGCGACGGATATCGCCAGCGCGATCGCTGCGGTTGGGACAGTCTTCTTCATTCGCACCTCGTGAGACTGAGGAGTTCCGGCCCTACCGGGATGTGATGGACCTCACCAGATATTGGTCTGATAATTGGAGCAGATCGATCCCTCGGAAGGGGTATTCCCCTACCCCCAAGGAGTGGTCCGGGCCACGAGCCCGGGCCCGCCTCCTAGATCGCCTCACTCTGGGTGCTGGTCTGTTCCGCCAGCGGCGCCGGGCGTCGCTCGGCGCTGACGACAAGCGCCACCGAGCCCAGGACCAGGCCGCCGCCG
>JADGHD010000383.1 GCA_019689615.1 Frankia sp.
GTCGGCAGCGTCTGATGTGTTTAAGTGACTGGGGCCGACGGCGGGATCGTGCCGTACCGGCCGCCGGCCGCCGGCCGCTGCTGGCCGGGCACGGCCGCGACGGGCGGCGGGCCGGGCGGCGCCGGGAACAGCGGTGGCCCGGCTGCCGGCGGGCGCTGCTGCGACTGGGCGAGCACGCGCGCGCCGGCCTGGGCGGCGGCGGGCACCGGGGACGGCCCGGTCCACGACGGGGGCGCGGCCGCGGGCGCCGGCGGGGGCATCGGCGCGAGGTAGGCCGGCCCGGTGGCCGGCTCGGCCGGCTGGTGGGGCAGCTCGGCCGGCGGCGCGTCCGGCGGCGCGGCGGGCGTGGGCAGCGGCTGGGCCGACGCCCGGGCGACCAGCTCGGCACCGGCCGCGGCCGCCCTGGCCTGGCCGCCCACCCGGAACACCGGGTAGCAGGCGATGTAGTACGGCCAGCCGTCGCGCGGCGCAGCCAGCCGCCAGCCGCCGCCGTGCAGGGCGAGCGCGGACGTGGTCACGGTGGCCGCGGAGGCGCCCTGGTCGTCCGGGCCGGTGGGCATCCGGTCCCGGCGCCACAGCACCCGGGCCTCGCCGAGGCCCGGCGCCAGCCGGAAGAACAGCGCCAGCTCGTCGCCGCGGTCCTCGGCCCGCAGGTCGGTGATCCCGCCGGCGGCGACGTGCTGCACCGCCCGGCCGACCACCCCGCGCCCGCCGGAGACCGTGACCGGCGTGTACACCACCGGCCCGGCCGCAGCGGGGTCGGCCAGCCGGCCGTCCCGGCTGGTGCCGACGAGCCGGACCGGGCCGGTCAGCGCCGGCAGCGCCACCTCGGAGTTCTCCATGCCGAGCGGGCCGGGCGCTGCCTGGCCCGGCGCGTCGGGCAGGACACCGGCGGTGGCGTAGACGGCCACCTCGGCGTTGGGCTGGGCGGTCCAGCGCAGCACGGTCTCGCCGGCCACGAACCCGACCGACAGGTCGAGCACCGGCCGTGGCCGGGCGATCACGGCGATCATCGTCTCGACACCGGGCGTGCGGGCGGGGGTCCCGTCCGCGGCCACGTACTCCACGGACAGCCGGTAGCGGTAGGTGACGCCGGGGCGGACGTCCGGGTCGGTCAGCTCGTAGCCGCTCACCCGGGTGTGCCGGACCGAGCCGACCGTGACGGACGAGCCCCCGCCGTCCGCGGCGGCCTCGTCGTCCACGGCCTCGACCACCCGTTCGATCGTGACCAGCCGCGGCGGGCCGTCGAGGCGCCAGCTGAGCCGGACCCCGGCCGAGGTCTGCCTGGCCTGCGGCTGGGCGACCTCCCGCGGGACCACCAGCGGGGCGGTCCGGGCGCCCACCGAGCGCCGGGTCCCGGACACCGCCGTGACCTCGTAGTAGACCGGCGTCCAGGCCGGGGCGGCGGCGTCGATCAGCTCCGTCGCGCCGGTGGTGCCAAGGCTGGAGCGGACCGCCGCGCCGCCCGGCGGCCCGGCGACCACCCGGTCCACCCGGTAGGAGACCTGCTCGGCGCTGTCCACCGCCCGCCAGCGCAGCACGACCCCGCCGACCGGCCCCGGCGTGGCCCGCGCGCCGGCCGGCACGGCGACCAGCTCGGTCGGCGGCGGCAGCGGCAGGGCGGCGAGCGCCGCCAGCGCCCGCTGGTTGTCCGACGCGCTGGCCAGCACGGCGACCAGCGCCGCCTCCCGGTCGGCCGGGTTGGGCAGCGCCAGCGCCGCGTCCACCCGGCGGCGGATCATCTCGTGCGCGGCGGTCAGCTCGTCGAGCACCTCGGCCGCCAGCCGGCCGTCCGGCCCCGGCACGTCCGCCGCCTGGGCGACCAGCCAGCGGGCGCCCTCCAGCGCAGCCTCCGCCCGCCCGGCCGCCCGGTCGTCGGCCAGCGCCCGCCAGCCGGCGTCGGCGGCCGCCAACGCGGCAGACGCCCGCGCGGCCAGCTCCTCGCCGGCCCGCAGCGCCGCCCCGCCGACGGCGGTGAGCACCGGGCGCGCCCGGGTGACCAGCTCGGCCGCCTCGGCCGGCCGGCCGTCGTCGAGGGCGCGGCGGATCGCCGACAGCGCCTCGCTGGCGTCCCGTGACTGGCGGATGCTGCGCCCGCAGTGCCGGCAGACCACCGCCGCCGCCTCGGTGAGCCGGCCGCAGCTCGGGCAGCCCAGGTAGAGGTCGGTGTCGCAGTACCGGCAGACCCGCGCCCCGCCGGCCGGCTCCGGCCGCCCGCAGCTCGGGCAGACCACGAAGTCGACCGTGGCGCCGGTGCTGACCGGCGCGCCCAGCTCGCGGGCGATGTCGAGGATGACGGAGCGGATCTGGACGACGGACAGCCCCCGGCCGGCGGCCAGGGCCTGGCGCATCAGCCCCTCGAAGGCGACCGCGGTCACCTCGCCGTCGAGCAGGACGTGCTCCTCGATCGCCGGGCGCAGCTCGTCGGCCGCGTCGGCGAGCAGGCCCGCGGTGTAGGCCGCCGGGTCGCCTTCCAGCAGCCGGGCGCGGACCATGGCGAGCAGGTCGGCGGTGACGGTCTTCTCCCGGTCGTGCGCCCGGCGGGCGTTCGCGGCCGCGACCGCCTCGTACGCCGCCGCGATCCTGGCCGGCGGCGCGTCCGGCGGGACGCCGAGGAAGCCCCACAGCGAGGCGGTCGACGTCCGGTCGCCGTGGCGCAGCGCGCGCAGCTCGTCGAGCCGGTCCCGGATCTGGCCGCGCACCTCCGGCGGCAGCGGCGCGACCCGGGAGCCGGCGCCGTCGTCGATGATCCGCTCGTGGGCGAGCCGGGCGTCGAACTCGGCGGCGCTGACCCCGGCCGCCGCGGCCAGCCGGCGCAGCCCGTCGACCCGGGATGCCGGGATGCCGCCGAAGCGTTCCCGCACGGTCGCCAGGTAGCCGTCGACCTTGGCCAGCCGCTCGGCCTCGCCGTCGCGGCGCTGGGCGAGCACCCGGGCGCGCACCCGCTCGCGGGTGGCGGCGTCGCGCAGCGGCTGCTCCCACTCGGCCCGGCGGCGGATCAGCTCGGTGGCGAGCGTCGCGTACTTCGCCGAGCCGCGCTCACGCTGCAGGAAGGCGAGCACCCGGGCCAGCCGGGCTTCCACCTCGCCGTCCGGGTGGGCTACCTCGGGGTCCAGGTCGGCGACGAGGAACGGGTCGTCCAGGCGCAGCGGGGCCTGCGCCCGCAGCACAGCCAGCACCCGTTGGCGGTAGCCGCTGCCGTCGAACGCCGCGCTCACGTCTTCACCCTCGTCCCAGGTACCAACGCCGTCGCTGGGCCGCCGCCGGCCCGCCAGTGCCCGCCGCCACGCGCGCGGTCACCCCGGCGGCGCGCCCCCGCGGCCCCCAGGAGATCCGCGCGACCAGGGTACGAACTCCCGTTCTGGCGCCGGGGAACCGGTTCGGTTCGCACACAATCCGTTTCGTTGTCATCAACAGATTGACGAGTCCCGCGCGGCACCCGGCCACGGCCAGCCCAGGACGGGGCCCCGGGCAGCCGGGCTCAGCTCTTGCGTTCGACCAGGCGGCTGACCTTCGCCGCCTCCTCGGTGCGCAGCTCCTCGCTGCCGACGCCGGCGGTGACCCGCAGCACCAGCGGGTCGGCGGTGCCCGGGTGGACCGCGCGCACCTCGATCGTCTGGTCGCGGCCCATGATGAAGGTGACCTCGACCGGGGTGCCCCGCGGGTGGCCGGGCGGGATCCCGCGCAGCGCGCCGGCCACGATCACCTTGTTGTCCTCGATCGCCGGGGACGCGGTCGCGGTGCCCTGCTCGAAGACCCGGATGTCGACCTCGGTCTGGTCGTCGGTCACGGTGTAGAACGTGCGGGTCACCGAGATCGGCAGCGGGTCGTTCTGGTGGGCGAGGAACGCCGCGACCGGCTTGCCCCGGTCCTCGGCGAAGATCCCGAACCCGCGCGAGGTGACGTTGGTGACCCGGGTGCGCACCAGGCCCGCCACCGCGGACGCGGGCAGGCCCACCTCGCCGGCCCGCTCGGCGGCGGCCGCGGCGAGGTCCGCGTCCGACGCCGCGGACAGGTCGTCGTCCGCGCCGATCCGGCCGGCCTTCACCAGGTCGTCGCGGACCGCCCGCTCGAGCGCCTTCTTCTGCCCGTAGACCGCGGCGCCCTTGGCGACGGCCAGGTCCGGGTCGACCAGCCGGCAGGACAGGCCGAACTCCTCGGTCAGCCGCCTGGCGACCGCCGGCGACTTGCTCATCCCGCCGACCAGCAGGCAGACGTCGATCTTGTCGACGCCCTTCTCCTTCGCCCGCTCCAGCACCGAGCGGGTCAGCTCGATCGTGCGGTCCAGCAGCGGCTTGGTGAGCTCCTCGAACGTGGCCCTGGTCACCTGGACGCTGGTCCGCCGGCCGTTGTGCACGACCAGCACGTCGACGCTCTCCCGGCCGGACAGGGCGAGCTTGGCGTCCTCGGCGGAGGTGAGCAGCTCCTGCTCGTCGTAGACGTCGTCGAGCGGGTCGCCGGCGTCCGGTGCCGCCTCGACGAACTTGCGGGCCAGGTAGCGGACCAGCTCCAGGTCCCAGTCGGCGCCGCCGAGCTCGTGGTCGCCGTCGGTGGCGACGACGGTGATGTCGCCGTCCCGCAGCGTGATGACGGTGGTGTCGAACGTGCCACCGCCGAGGTCGTAGACGAGCACCGTCGAGTCCGCGGCGCCGTCCTGGGCGAACCCGTAGGCGAACGCGGCGGCGGTCGGCTCGTTGATGATGTCGACGACGTTGAGCCCGGCCAGCTCGCCGGCCAGCTTGGTGGCCTTGCGCTCCTCGTCACCGAAGTACGCCGGCACGGTGATGACGACGTCGGTGACCTTCTCGCCGGTGGCCCGCTCGGCGTCGGCCACCAGGGACTTCAGGACGAGGCTCGAGACGGCGGCTGCGGTGTACTCGACGCCGTGCCCGACGAACCGCCAGTCCGAGGTGCCCATGTGCCGCTTGACCAGGCTGGCCACGTCGTCCGGCCGGATCCGCAGCTGGCGCTTGGCCTGGGTGCCGACCACGAACGAGACCTCGCCGCCCGCGCCCTCGTCGAACAGCACCACGGACGGGGTGGTCGGCTGCGACTCGATGTTGCGGATGACGTCCGGCCGGCCGTACTCGTCCAGCCGGGCGATGCAGGAGTAGGTCGTGCCCAGGTCGATCCCGAACACCTTCGCGCCCTTGGCGCCGTCGCCCTCCGCCACGCCGCCTCCTTCCTCGTCCTGTGTCGCGCCGCTACCGCCGCGCCGTGTCCTCTTGTCGCGCCGCTACCGCCGCGCCGTGTCCTCTTGTCGCGCCGCTACCGC